>NZ_QORZ01000037.1:0-56762 GCF_008368785.1 Bacillus sp. AY3-1
TTTTGACTTAGATGATTCGAGGCGGAAGACCCATTGCTCTAGTGTTTAGGATTTAACCTTGCACCATCTGATTGATTTTTTCTGCTTTCGCAACATTCACGCTCACCATTTCTAGACACGTTGTAGTTCAATCAGCTTTAGGGATTGCCCGCAGTTAACCCTCACTACTAGCCAATCACTTGACTAGCAGGGCTTACTGATATATTTAATTAACTTTGGTTATAATTGGTTAAATAAATCGTAACAGTTAGTTACCCTCTAGCGGGACTCCTGAAAAAGCCCATACATAAACAAATGCAAGTGCTATAAAAATAAACCAGCGATACATACTCGGTTTCTTCGGTTTTGGTACAATTATCGTCGTTTTACTCATTATAATTTCTCCCGCAACAATGTACTTACATAATCAATTAACAATACAACCACAAGAGTATAAATAATAATAGATGCAGTTTGTTGATATTGTAAAAATCCAAGTGTACGGTCATAATACAACCCAATACCACCCGCTCCTACTAAACCTAAAACAGCTGCTGCACGTACGTTCACCTCAAATGTATAAAGAACATAGGAGACAAAATGTGCTTTCACTTGCGGAATTACCCCATACGCAATCCATTGCACTTTATTTGCTCCTACTGCTGTCATCGCCTCTAATGGACCTGGATCAATCGATTCCATTGACTCATACAACAATTTCGCCACGAGCCCAATTGAGAAAAAAGTAAGAGCTAAAATACCTGGAAGTGGTCCTATTCCAAAAATAGCTACGAAAATTGCCGCTAATAATAAATCTGGTATCGTTCGGATAAAATTTAAAACCAATCGAGCTGGACCGTACAAAAATGTACTAGTAAACACATTACTTGCCGCAAATAGTGCCAGTGGAATAGCTAAAATCGCTCCTAAAGTCGTCCCAATAATCGCCATACGTATTGTATCTAACATCGCTGTTGTAATAACTTGAAAATAACTCCAATCAGGCGGCACCATCTCTTTTAACAAATCAATCATATTAGGAAAACCAACTACTAGTTTTGAAAATGATGCGTCGACCTGTACACTACTTCCCCACAACAGTAAAATGACTAGAATAGCCGTTAACATATGTTTCAACTTACTCGGCGGCTTCGGTATCGATTTTGAATATATCGTCGCGTCATTCATTTAACTGCCACCTCTAATAATTCACTTTTCTGCGCTACGTCTCCATAAATTTCAGCAAATTTTTCATCCGTTGCCTCTTCTACTGAACCATCAAAAACAATTTCGCCTGCATGTAATCCAATAATGCGTGTCGCATATTGCCTAGCTAAATCAATAGAATGTAAGTTTACAATTGTTGTAATCCCAAAATCTTCATTAATTTTTTTCAAATCATCTAATACTTGCTTTGTTGTTAGCGGATCTAACGACGCAACAGGTTCATCTGCCAATATGATTTTTGCTTCTTGCGCCAACGCTCTAGCAATCGATACACGTTGCTGTTGTCCTCCTGATAATTCATCAGCTCGCGCATATGCTTTTTCTAAAATATTCACCCTTTTTAACGATTGAAAGGCAAGCTCCAAATCTTCTTTTGGAAATAGACCTAACGTTGTACGAAAAGTCGAATGGTATCCAACACGCCCAGCTAATACATTCTTCAAAACCGTTGATCGTTTTACAAGGTTAAAACTTTGAAAAATCATACCAATATCCCGGCGCATGCGTCGTAATTCTTTTCCTTTCGCAGCAGTAATAGAATCACCTTCAATCAAGATTTCTCCTTCTGTAATCTCATGAAGGCGATTTACCGATCTAAGAAGTGTAGACTTTCCAGCCCCCGACAGCCCTACCATTACAACAAACTCACCTTTTTGAATGTTCAAGTTTATATTATTCAATCCTTTTGTACCATTCGGATACATTTTGGAAACATTTCGAAATTCTATCACACATCTTACCTACCTTCTATGTATTCAAAATGGCAAACTAACTGGAAACATATGCCTTCCAGTTAGCTGCCATTTCCATATGTATTATTGCGTTTTTACTTTCTTTCCATATTCACGAACGATATCAAATTTACTATCATCAGATTTAACATATCCTTCATGTGAATATACTTCTTTAATGATTTTGTGACCTTCCTCATTCTTTCCTATTTCAATGAAAGCGTCCTGTAATTTCTTACTCCACTCTGCATCTAAATCAGAACGTACCGAAATCGTATCATTTGGAATTTTTTCCGTAAATTTCACTATTTTCGTTTGATCGAATATATTCGGAGAATCTTTTTTCACAATATTACGAGCATCTTGGAATACAACAGATGCATCTACATCACCATTTAAAAGAGCAATCAGCGACTGATCGTGACCTTTTAATGTAACAGGTTTCACATCCTTTAGCGGATCAATTCCCTCTTTTAACAATACAGCCGCAGGCCATACATACCCCGCTGATGACGTTACATCTTGATAACCAATTTTTTTACCTTTTAAATCTTTTACACTGTTAATATTGGAATCTTTCTTAACTACAAACTCAGATTTATAAAAGTCTACTAAATCCTTTGTAGGAGCTCCCGTTTCATCATCTACTCCAAAACGTTGTGCTTGTAAAATTACGTTTGCAGCCTTTTTCTCATGCGCTAGCACATACGCTGTTGGAGGTAAAAACCCTACATCTACTTGCTTAGACGCCATCGCTTCTACAATTGTATTGTAATTCGTTGAAATGCTAACTTTTACCGGAATATTTAATTTATCACTTAATAACTTTTCCAATGGTTTTGCCTTTGCCTCTAACGTATCTGCATTTTGAGAAGGAACAAATTGAACATTTAAAGTCTTCGGTACATAACCTTTTTTCGTATCTTCAGTTTTACTTGCACTTGATTCTTTCGTTCCACAACCACTTAATAATCCCGCCGCTAGTGCAACTGTCGTACTCATTGCAAAAACTTTTTTCAACATATTAATGCCTCCAATTTTGTTGTTATAAAATTGCCTTCCGTAAACATGAAGAAATATATCACACATTTTCACGTACAATTGCTTATTTACAGAATCTTTACACATTCTATACATTCTCATTAAAATTCTCTTCATATATTTGATATGCTTAATTAGTAGATAACAATAGAAAAGGTGAATGATATTGAATCCAAATCAAATTGTAACTTTAAACATTTTATTAACAAGTGATATACATGGCACTGTTTATCCAATTCACTACCAAGATAACTCCCAAGCTGAAATTGGTTTAGCCAAAATTTCTACTCTTATAAAAAAAGAACGTTCCCAAAATAGAAACGTTCTTTTAATTGATAACGGTGACTTCATACAAGGAACACCCTTCACTTATCATTACGCTACATATGAAGAAGATAAGAAAAATCCAATGTCTTTATTAGCGAACTATTTACGTTATGATGCTGCAGTTATTGGGAATCATGAATTTAATTATGGAATGGACATATTAAATAATGCTATTTCTACTGCAAACTTTCCGTATCTATCAGCAAATATTTTAAATAAAAACAGAAAAGAACCTTATTTCGGGAAACCATATATAATAAAACATATTGAATCAAATATAAAAATTGCTATTTTAGGGATGACAACGCATTACATTCCCAATTGGGAACAACCCCATCACATTCAAGATTTACAATTTGAAGATGCATTAGAAACAACAAAAAGATGGGTTTCTTACATTCGCGAACACGAGAAACCCGATTTATTAGTCGTAGCCTACCATGGGGGATTTGAACGCGATTTACAAACTGGGGTACCGACTGAAGTTTTAACAGGTGAAAACCAAGGATATGCAATGTGCCATGAAATTGAAGGTATAGACATTTTACTAACAGGCCACCAACACCGGGAAATCGCTCACACCGTAATGAATGGTGTAACAATTTTACAGATTGGATGCAACGGACACTCCGTTGGAAAAGTAACAGTAACATTCGAAAAAACAGAAAAAAAATGGGTAAAAAAAGAGAGTTATTCACAATTATTGCCCGTACAAGGAATTGAGGCTGACCAACATATTCTTTCCTTGGTTGCCGATTATGAAGAAAAAACACAAAATTGGCTAGATCAACCTATTGGAGTAATCTATGGGGACATGCAAATTTCAGATGCTATGCAAACTCGTTTGCAAGACCATCCTTTTATTGAATTCATAAATAAAATACAGATGGATATAGCTAATGTTTCCATTTCTTGTACAAGCTTATTCCATAATACATCTCCAGGTTTTCCTAATCGCGTAACAATGCGTGACATCGTTTCTAATTATATTTATCCAAATACATTAAAAGTAATTAGAATAACTGGAGCGGATATAAAAGATGCCCTTGAACTCTCTGCTTCTTATTTCAAATTAAAAGCAGATGGAACTATCATCGTAAACCCTACCTACATAGAACCAAAGCCGCAACACTATAATTACGATATGTGGGAAGGAATTTCGTACGTATTAAACATTTCCAAACCAATTGGCGCGAGAGTAGAATCCTTACAGTATAAAGGCGCTCCACTTCATATGAATGAAGAATATGACGTCGTTATGAATAATTATCGCGCAAGTGGCGGAGGGAACTTCTTTATGTTTCAAAATAAGCCCGTAATAAAAGACATACCAACAGATATGTCTGAACTTATCGCTAACTATATATTGAAGCACAAAAATATAGAAGCAACAGTCAATAACAACTGGAAAGTTATTAAATAACGGATATAATAAATAAAAAAGATGGGCTTCGCCCATCTTTTAGTTTAATTTTGCATTATCTTGCTTTTTTAAAGCTTTTAATTTCGCCGGTGTAACATCAGTACCTTCTTCGTTAACAACTTTAATTCCTTTAAGTTCGTTTAACATATTTTGACGAAA
This sequence comes from Bacillus sp. AY3-1, assembly GCF_008368785.1. Taxonomy (NCBI): domain Bacteria; kingdom Bacillati; phylum Bacillota; class Bacilli; order Caryophanales; family Bacillaceae; genus Bacillus; species Bacillus sp. AY3-1. The sequence continues at coordinate 4,888 of NZ_QORZ01000037.1, forward strand.
TCCTTTTAAATATTGTTCACGTAGCGATTGGCGCTCACGTTGTTCTTCTTCAGTTAAACCTTCAGCTTTTGCTTTTTTCGCTAAGAAGTTAATGCGTTCAATGAGTTCGTGACTTTGCATCTCGAATCCCCCTTTTACTCAAAACTGATTATTATCATACAATAGTTAGTCCTCTTTATCAAGCAATTGCTTTGTATATTCTACATATCTTCGATGTACAGTTGCTTTTGAAACATCATGACCAAAACCACGAAGTGTTGCTGCAATTTCTTCAAAAGTTAATTCATTCCGGCGTAAACGTACAATTTCCTCAATTGGCACTTCTTTTTTCTCACGTCCTATACTTAAATGACGATTTTTCAAATTATTCTCTGGACGAAATCCTTTCTCTACCGCTCTTTGCATGCCACGTTTAATTTTTAAATTGTGGATCTTTCTTTGATACTCTTCAACAATTCCAATTATATCTAGTACCATCGAATCAGAGTCAGAGAGTTCTAATTCTCCATTATGCGTATGCGTATATACTTTTATTCCCTCTTTATGTAAACAGTGCATTAATGCAATCTTTGCATTCCCTCTACCAAGGCGCGTTTCATCTTGTATGAGAAGTACATCAACTTGTTCATCGCGAATTGTATCTAGCACTTCTAATATGCCATCACGTTCAATTGTATAACCACTAGCCCGCTCCTCAATCACCTTTACAACATTCATTTGATAGCGCTCAGCTAAATGCAATAATTCATCTTTTTGACGCAATAATGATGTTTCCTGTTCTTCTTTTGTTGTGCTCACACGCGCATAAATAATTGCATTCATTTTGAACCCTTCTTTCTCACTATATTTTCCTTATAGTGTATCATAAATTCGTCTTTCGTTCGAACTTATGTTTGTAGAATGTTTTTTCGCATGTTATACTTATTAATAAGAAAAATGAAAGAAAACGAGGTGTTAGAAAACATGGAAAAGTTAACGAAACGCCAGCAAGACATTCTCGACTTTATTAAGCTAAAAGTACAAGAAAAAGGATATCCACCTTCCGTACGTGAAATCGGTCAAGCAGTCGGCCTCGCTTCTAGTTCTACAGTGCACGGACATTTATCACGACTAGAAGAAAAAGGATATATTCGACGCGATCCAACAAAACCACGAGCAATTGAAATTTTAGGTGAAAACCGAATGGATACAGAGACACAATCTGTTATTCAAGTTCCAATTGTCGGAAAAGTTACTGCTGGATTACCGATTACAGCAGTTGAAAGTGTAGAAGATCACTTCCCACTTCCAGCTAGCATTGTTGCTGGAGCAGACCAAGTATTTATGTTACGTATTTCCGGAGATAGTATGATTGAAGCTGGTATTTTCGATGGGGATTTAGTTGTTGTTCGCCAACAACAGTCTGCATACAACGGTGAAATTGTAGTCGCTTTAACAGAAGATAACGAAGCAACTGTTAAACGTTTCTATAAAGAAAAAGACCATTTCCGTCTACAACCGGAAAACTCTTCATTAGAACCTATCATTTTAAAACAAGTATCAGTTATTGGAAAAGTAATTGGCGTATATCGTGATTTACATTAAGAATAATAAAAGAAGATAATTACCTTATTTATATACGGTAATTATCTTCTTTTTTTGTATTTTGATAGATTTTATTTCTTATGAACGAGTTTCAATCGTCACATCGCCAGCAGCTGTTTTACCACTAATCTTTTTACTACCATTGCCAATTGTTATATTTTTATTTTCTTCATTAAAAATCATTACTTCGCCAGCAGCACTTTGCCCAATTATAACTGCATCTTGTGGTTTTTCTAATAAAGTAATATCTACATCCCCAGCAGTTGAACTTGCCTCTACATCATATTTAGGATCATGATCCATAATATGCACTTCCCCGCTAGCCGACTTCGCAGTTACTTTTCCTATTACCTTCTTAAAGCTCACCTCACCAGCTTTTGAAGATCCTTCCACACTTTTTGCTGTGACATTTTTCAAATCTACTTCTCCAGCGAGTGTCCCAACACTTACACAATCACTTTTCACATCACTTATTTCTATTTGTCCAGCTGATGAATTTATTTTTATCTCTTGGTATGAACGTTCAGGCACGAGGAGAGTTATTGTAGATGTTTGAAATCTAAAATCGTAAAAAGAAAAATCAAATGAAGCACCTTTTTCTCTTTCCCCAATAATTTTTAATGTGTCACCATCTTCGTCAATACGAACCTCGTGTTTACGTACATCTCCTGATTGCTTTACATAAAAAGAAGAGTCTGGAGATTTTTGGACAACAATATCCCCAGCATCTAACTTAACTTCTATATTTTTTAGTGTTTCGTTTTTAATTACGTCTTCTTTATTTCCTTCTTCTGCAGTTTGCACTGCTTTTTCATATGTTTGTGAAATCCCTATTACTCCAATAATGATACAAGCGATAGCTACTAACAATATTTTCTTCATCATCTACTCCCCTTTTATCATTTTGAAGTTCCATATTACATAACGTACGCATAACTTTTTAAACCACTTCGTACTATAATAAGCGATAATACATAACAACAAACCTACTCCAACAAACGTTATACTAACGAATAAATCCAACCATATAAAAGTACCCATAAATACTTTTCCAATAACGAAAAATGGTGTCACTACACTAGCAATTCCACCGAGCCAGAAGGAAAATATAAAAGCAATAATTGCAACTAACGGGCCTAACACAATAATAAAATTAAACAAACTAAGTCCAATCGCTGCCATGACAGCCCTTGTTATATTCGGAGTAGATGGGTCCTTTTTCATTTCATCAAAGCGATACAAGGCAAGTAAGTCTTTCGCAATTACTTTCGGAGAGCCAAGGCACTTTATTATTTCCGATTCAGTTTTTCCTTCTTCTATTCCAAACTGAAAATGCTCTTCATAATCAAATAAAATATCTTTCCTCTCTTCTTCCGGTAACTTTCTAAGATGACTTGATAATTCTTTAAGAAACTGTTCTTTACTCATCCCACTCCACCCCTTCAATAATTTCTTGTACGCCTTTTGCAAAATCACGCCACTCCGTTACTAACAAATTCAGTTGCGTTTCCCCTTGCTCAGTTAGTTGATAATATTTACGAGGCGGTCCCTCTGTAGATTCTTTTAAATACGTTTGAAAATATCCTTCTTTTGTTAAACGACGTAATAAAGGATACACTGACCCTTCCGATATTAAAAATTTATTTGAGATTTGCTGAACAAGTTCATAGCCGTAACAATCTTTACGTTTCACAAGTGCTAAAACACACAGTTCTAACACGCCTTTTTTAAACTGAACGTTCAAGGTCAATCCCCCTTTCTCATTTCAGTACTATTCAATACACGGTACCCGTTATATCCATAATATACCACTTAGTATTATTCATTGCAAGGTACTATATTTTTCAATACTTAATTTTCGAATTAAATACATCCACACCATATTTCAACTTCCACATTTTCATTCATAGCTAGCACGCATTTTAAATAATCCACATGACTTTTTTCGGGCATTTTGCGGGCACCCATCTAATTCATTTCACAAGCCTTTATATTTGCCCACAAATAAAAAAAGCCCTGATACCGTAGTATCAAGGCTTTTTCTCTCTTAGTATAGAGACATATATTGATCGCGTTCCCATTGGTGAACTTGCGTGCGGAAAATATACCTTTGTTTTATATAGTTTCATTTCGTTTCACACATAGCATAAATTGAGTGTTTGTCTGATAACGTTTTTCTGTGATTTCACTACTTGTTATTAATTCGTGGCTGTTTTGTGGCTGTTTTATGGTTCGTAATGTGGCTGTTTTTATTTAAGCTAAAATTCATCTTTGCTTAACAATCTCTTCTTATATATACTCATCAGTTTTTTGATTTATTTCCTCATATGGGCTGTATAAAGTATAGCGTATCATTTAGTGTAACTTGTATTACTATTGTTCATTCTATCGCAAATAAAATAAAATGTAATGTCTTTTTCGTGCATTGAATGTATTTAATTTATTTTAAGTGTGTGGTCACTTTTGTGGTCAGTGGTCAAAAAAAGAGCTTCCTTAGGGCGGCTCTTTTTTATTCATCAAACTATTCTTTTATAAGAAATCACTTCCCATATATATAATTCCATTTTTGTTGTCAACTTCACAAATTATGACTAAAAGAATATCGAAAATTCTAATATATTCGTTTACTCTGAAAATCGAATAACGTAATATAATGGATGTAACAAACACATAGGGAAAGGGATGGAAAAGATGTTAAAAAAACTTAAAAAAATTATGGTAGTTGTTGCTGCAGCTGTTATGTTATCTGCTGGCTTTGCAACAGTCGCACCAAAGGAAGCATCTGCACATTGGGCGGATGGAGCTATGGACTGGGGGCTACGAAATGGCTATATCACCGCTGACTTAAGAGATAATTATGCTACCCGACAAGATACTTGGCTGATTATAACACGTGTCGCTAATGACCTTTCAGGTGGATCAAGTTACGCAGCATCACGTAATTACGTAATGAACAGAAAAATATCAGATGGATCAAACCCTCAAGCATATGTTACACGTGAGCAGGTATACACAATGTTGTATAGAGTTGCTTATCCAAACGCATACGGAACTATGGAAGATCATAAAGCATTAGGTTGGGCAGTCAAAAATAGGATTACCACCGACGGGAGACGTGCTGATTTCGCTACAAGAGCTGAAGTTATGACGATGATAAGACAAGCTTGGTATATTGACGCAATCTAATAATTAAATTGTACGAAATCTCAGGTGTTAAAAACATTTAGAGGAAGGAATGGAAAAAATGCTAAAAAAACTTAAAAAGTTCATGTTTGTTGTTGCTGCCGCCGTTATGTTCTCTGCTGGATTTGCAACAATTGCACCGAAGGAAGCTTCTGCACATTGGGCTGACGGAGCTATGGATTGGGGACTACGCAATGGTTACATTACTGCTGATTTACGAGATAATTATGCTACCCGACAAGATACTTGGCTAATCCTAACACGTATTGCTACTGATCATTCCGGAGGCTCCACCTATGATTCCGCGCGTAAGTATGTGATGAAATATAAAATCTCAGATGGTAGCAACCCTCAAAACTATGTTACTCGTTTTCAAGTAGTACAAATGCTACATAGACATACGTATAAATCCATTCATTTCGCAAGTGCGGATTATCAAGCACTCGAGTGGGCAGTTAATAAGGGGATATACGATGGTACACGAAATAGCGATCCTGCTACAAGAGCTGAGGTTATGACTATGATGAGGCAAGCCTGGCTTGTAGGTGCACTCTAATAATTAAATCAATGGAAACAATGAACTAAACAAATGCCGCCCAATTAAGGGTGGCATTTGTTTTATCAAACTATTCTTTTATAAGAAATCACTTCCTATACAAAATTCTCTTTTTTTGTAATCCAACAAATTATTACTAAAAATACCACAAATTACATTTTATCTATTTACTTTTAAAACATAATATATTAATATAATACATGTCACAAACACATAGGGAAGGAATGGAAAATATGTTAAAAAAACTAAAAAAGGTTATGTTTGTTGTAATTGCTGCTATTACGTTATCTACAGGGTTCGCAACAATCGCCCCAAAAGAAGCTTCAGCACATTGGGCAGACCCTCAAATGAATTGGGCTATTAGAAACAATATCGTTAGATTTGATATGAGAGAAGGCCCGGCGTATCGAAAAGACGTTTGGATTATGATGGCTAATTATCAAACTAAAAAACTCACCTTCTCTTACGAAGATGCGCGCCAACATGTAATAAGCCAAGGTATTTCTGATGGATCACGTGGAGATGATCGGATCACTCGTGATGAAATGGTAGGTACGCTCTTTCAATATCATTTTAAAAGCCCTGCATGGTCTCCTAAGGGCGGTTTCACTAATTCAATGGCATGGGGAACAGACAAAGGTATTTATGACGGTAGTCGTAGAAACGACTTTGCAAATAGAGCGGAAGTTATTACTATGATGTACAAGTACACTAAGTACTATTCGTATATCAGATAAAGCTCTACGCCAGCAGACGAAGAGAATAGATAAAAAAGAATGCTGCGTTTAAATTTAATGAACCGATAAAAAATAAAAGCCGCCCAATAGGACGGCTCTTTTTTTATGTTAATCACACTATTCTTTTGTTAAAAAAATCACTTCACATATACATAGGCTTCACTTGCCGTAATATAGTATGTTTTTCCCTTGCTATTGTGTACTTTATATTGTGGTGAACCATTTACACTTACTTTTGCATCAATTGTGAATCCTAAACCTGTATCTACAGAACCAGCAACATCTTTATCTTGCCAAGATGGAGCGTCATAGAAACGTAGATTGTTAACTTTTGAAATAACACGCTTTCCAACAATAGAAGAATCCACTGTACTTTTCTTATTAAACTTCACATAAGATGGATCGTTTTTAATCCATTGCTCACCGCCAAGATTTAACCAACCATCCTTTTCAGCCCACACAATATAAGATTCTGGTTTATTTAACTGACGAATCTTAGAATAGCTTGTACCAGGTCCTTTACGTAAATTAACGTTGTAACCTTGAATGTAAGCAATACCGTCTGTTACAGCTGTTGGCACTTCTGCTGGCTTAGATGGCTTCTCAGGAACAGAAACATCTACACTAGAATTATTGTATGCTCGTTGTACATCTGCTCTAAATTGAGCTTCTGAAACGCCATGAGACTTTAAGTAATCAATTGGATCTTCATGATCCGTACCGCCAAGGTAATGAGTTACATCGCTATGTGTCCACAATCCTTTTTCTACAGATAGCCCACGGTCTCGTAAGATTTTAGCTAGTAACTTAACGTATTTGTCATAGCTACGTTTGAATTTTGTATAATCCGCTGTTTCGCATAACTCTACATGTACAAAGCGCTTATTCGCAGCAGGACCGCCGCCATAAGCAATGTATTTTGTATCAGCAATTTGGATTGTTTCGTTCCAATCGACTGCATAGTGAACAAATGCGTTTCTCCATGTACGAGACTCATATTTTTGAATGTTAATAGCTGGGGCTTCTGGAGTTGCTGTAGAATGTGCTACAACTCCCTCATAAGCACTTACACCATAACGGTATGGTTGTTTTGGTAAATCAGGAATAATAAGCGTTCTATCAGCAAAAGCACTTGTAGCAAAAGAACCAGCAAGTACTAGAATCATAAGGAACGAGGTAATATGTTTCATTGTCTTTTTCATTTAGCATCAACATCCTTTTTTATAATTTTTGTGTGGTCAAATAATCCACTTGCTGACAATCCAATGATGATTCCTTGAAATACATTTGTTTTGATATCTCCACCCAAAAATAAAACGCCTAGCACAATGCCAAGCGTTAAATTTAATAACGGAACATATTTTGTTTGTAATCCAATTGTTTTTACAATCTGCGAAAGACCAACTACAATTCCAATCATTACGGCTAAACTAACCATTACATACCACCCCCCTTCAAGAAGAAGGTAAGTGCCGCCCCGATAATCCCACCAACAATAAGACGCAAAATCCAAGTAGTGTTTGCGCTGATCTTATCTAGTTGTTTGTTAATATTATCAATATCTTTCTCATTTCCTGTTGTACGCATTTCCAAACTTTTGATATCAAATCTTATTTCTTTGATTTCTTGCTTCATTTCTTGTACATCGTTTCTTACATCTTGTAATCCGTCCACTTCAATCACCCCGTTTCAAAATAAAAAGAAGCATAATTATGCTTCTTCACGCTGCAAAATAACTTGGATCCATTCCAAATATTTCTGCAATATCTTCTTCACTTCTATCCTTAAGATAAGATTCCGTTGTAGAAATATCAGAATGATTAGCAAGCGATTTTAATTTTTCAAGTGGCACACCTTGCACCTTTAAATTATCTAATCTGCTATGACGGAAACAGTGAGGATTGATTTTAAATTCTTTTCCTTCCTTTTCGTTCAGCATCTTAGCAAATATCTTGCACCAATAATTAAATACACTTTTATTTAAAAGTTTTCGCCCGCCATTCTTATAAACTCTTACAAATAAATCTGGAATAGTATCTTTACCTCGATGATCTATATATAAACGAATACATTTTTGTACTCGTAGATTGTAATATAGTCTAAACTTCTTACCGCGCTTCCCTCGGACCACATTTGTATAATATTGTTCTGTCAATCCTTCCTTTTGAACCTGGTAAACTTCATTCTTTCTCGCTGCACTGTAATAAGAAAGGGCCAAATAAGTTGCTAACATATATTTTTCTTGTTCAAGTAATTCATCGATTAACCAATTAATTTGATCATCAGTAATAAAGGTAATTTCTCTAATTGGATTCTTAGGTAAACCACGTACCCTTGAACCTACATTGAATTCATAATTATAGTCATCATCGTCTGCGCAAAATTCAAGCGCTGAACGTAAAGCACTCATCAATCCATTTACACGTGCATTAGACATTCCCATTTCTTGAAAAATAATAGATAAATTTCGAATGTCTTTGCGTGTTAACTCAACCAAATTTTTATTTTCGAAGTGTTGATGTATTAGAAACAAAATAATTCGCAAATCCCAACCATATTGTTTTAAAGTGCTTGCCGCTTTCCCTTGTGCTTTCTTTTCAATTAGAAAATCCTTGACTAGGTTTTTGTTTTCTTGGCTAACATGCTTTTCATAAATTGCTTGGTCTACTATTCGTTTCACACTGATCATCTCCTCAAAATAAAAAGAGAAGCGAAATCACTCCTCTTGATCTATGAATTGAATTGATTCAAAGTCGTATTTTGTTCAAAATAAAAAGCCCACTATTGTGCGCTATCCGTAATTAAATCTGCTCTTCCGTTTTCAGTTAAGTATTTATCGATTCTTTCTTTATATGCCCCTAGTTTTGTAATAACAGCAATATACGTAAAAACTCCATCAATCACTCGCTGTGCCATGTACTCAGCCATTTTGCGCCAGCTCCTTTTTATAAACATCGCTACCCATTATTAAATCGTCCAAAGCTTTCTCAGTTAGTTCCAGTTTCTTTTTAAGTTCTTCCAATTCTGATGGTTCCTGTGGCTTTGGTTTGTTCATCTCTTCTAGTTCTTCCTCTGTAATCGTTTCAATCCATTTTTCGCCATCCCATACAGGTTTCCAATTTGGAACAGGTAAAGGTATCTCCGTGTAAGGGTAGTCAGGATATTCATAAATCTCTGTATAACCATCGGACACTTCTTCTTGATAACTTAATTCAACTGATTTGTACTGTAACTTTTTTTGCTCAACTTCTTTTTCTTGATAATTTCCATCTGTATCAAGGTATCTATGAGTAGTTTTTACCGTTATGATTTCTGGTATATCAAATGGTCGTTTTGTTTCTTCCAGTTTATTTAAAGATTTAAAAACTGGAGATATCATTTTTGTTTCTGTGAAAGCGCCCGTTTCTTTATCATATAAATACAAAGTTTTCATGTTAAAATCTCCTATTCTTTTATTTTTAGATGATGTATGTGAGTGTGAATGACCAATATTTCAAAGGATTTGTCCCTTCCGCTATCCACTCACAATGGACTGATCCATCTGCGCGAATTGTAACAAATCCTGTGTTTGTGTCTAAGTTGTTTAAAACATACGTTGCCGAAAATGTTAAATCTCTTACAGGTCGGAAATTCACTGGAAGTGAAGCGATAATGTGATTGTTTTTCACTCCTATAACATTCATATTAAGACAAACTGTATTCCCTGTTCGTTTTATTTGAGATGTTTTACCGGATTGATTTGTTACACCGTTTATTAATGTTAAGTTTGTCCAATCAGTGTCTTTCTTTGTTTTAAGATCAGCTACAGTGATTGCCCCAGTATTTAAGTCCATAGATAATTCGTTTGCCCAGGTAGTATTACCACCAACCTTAGGACCTATAGACCACTTATTCAGAGAATCATTAACTACAACGTTTACCCCTTTAGAACCATCGGAGATTGTATGTTCCCAGTTGTTTCTTAAATAAAGAACCCCTGTCATAGTGTCGCCTGTTTTCTTTAGGAGATTTGATTCTGCTTGCATGGTAAACATCTTATTAGTTGGAGAGTAAGTTAAAATATCTATCAAGTTTTTTCTATCTTGCCAGACAACATTTCCGTTAGCTATTGAAATAAGTCTAGAAGTTTCTGCTCCTGTAGTGTCTTGGAAGCCATAACCTACTGATCCCGATGAAGGGACGGTCATCTTAAGTGACCCTACCATAGTATCGCCACTACGTTTTACAACGTCTGCCTTATCGACTGCTATTTGCAAAGCATCTATCTGTTTCTTGAGCTTATCAAACTCTGCAATATAGTTTTCTATTTGGATAGACCCTTCTTTCACATCGCTTCCTAACACAATCTTTAAATCTTGTGTGGTAAAACGTTCTTCTCCTTTTTCAAAAGCGAAATAGGCTAACCATAGTGAAGATGTAGATACCGCTTCTTTCGAAAAGATATATTCAAAGATTCCTTTTGTTGCATCAATAACTTTCGCATCCACACGAACGAAATTACCTGATTGACCTGCCGCTTCATATTTCACCGCATACCCTGTTAAATCAACGGGTTTCCCGTATTCCCTAAGATAAACCGTTAACTTCAATCCGTTTTTGTCGTTTTGACGTGAATAAATTGTTTTGGCTAGTGAAGGACTAGATAAATCAATTCTGATCGTCTCGTTTCTCATTTATCTCACCTTCTTTCTGTTGTGTCGTTATTGCTTGTATTTGTGCTTTTAACGCTATATTGTCAGCGGTTAATCGAAATATTTCTTCCATCGCAATCTGTAAGATAAGTTTATCTTTGTTCATTATTTCACCTTACTTTCTAATGCTGATAATCTTCTTCGTACTTCATCCGCAAATGTATCCAAATCTCTACGAAGGTTATTATCACGTCCTATAGATTCATCATTTACCCTATCAAGGTCTTTCCTTATAGCATTATCACGACTGACGGATTCGCTATTTACACGATCCATCGTATTCCGGACACTATCGAAAGCTCCGTCCACCACTTTTACCCTTGCTTCAAAAACTCCCCTAGTCGTAAAATCACTGAAGGCTACTCCATTCCATTTACTCACCCACATTTCAGCCCATGTCCAAGTAGTCGTTCCAAGTGATCCTGTACCGGATTTCTTAGGCGCAAAAATAGCACCTTGATGACCACCAATATTGTCAATTGTCCAAGATGTCCCTTGTATTTGTGAATTTACGTACGATGACGGCGTAAAGTTAATTGGTCTCGCAAAATCACACCATCCGAAGAATTTTTGATAAGCGTGCGTTTCGAAAAATGGAGCATTGATAGCAACATTACCCGATTCGCCATCAACAAAGATGTTATTACCTACTGAACCATCTGAGTTACGAACACCGATAGATAAAGATGCTTTTGGATTTCTGATACGTTCGATCGTCCAGTATGTGATTTCTCTACCATCAGGGCCAATCGCTTGCGAAATTGTAGAAGCTGGTGATCCGGTTAAACTGTAAAATTCAATTGAAGATTCGTCTAAGTTGATCCCAAATCGATTATCAAGTGCCTTCATGATTCCTGCTCGAATATTGTTAGCCTTAATAAAACCAATAAAACCTGCATCCGTTACTAAACCATCATAAGTGAGAGCATTTTTGAACGTCTGACCACCATTACGAGTGATTCCCACTCCATTACTGTTAATTAACAGCATGTTGTTAGGGTTGTTTTTATCTTTAGCTATAATCCCATTTTCAAAAAACAATTCAGTTTGAGCACTTTTAATTGCTTCTGTAGCAAGTTTTACAGCTTCATCTAGTACGTTGTATTTAACTTTCCCGTCATCGGTTACAATCTCACCAAGGGTTTTATTAACGTTTTGTAATAACGTACCAGCAAAATCTTTTCGATAATTCGCTAAAGTAACTCGACAACCGATTGGTTCTAAATTGAAATCATAGTCTTCTTCGATTTCCATAATACGCGTTTCAATATCAATATTCATTGGCTCATAGATAAGAAGGACTCGATCACCTTCGTTCGGGACAATATATGGATATCCGGCTTTTCTCATGTCCACAAAATCAACTGTGATGCTTACAAGTGGCGTATCCTGTATCGCCTCTCTTAAAGCTCGATCCATTCCTTCTGGCGTTGTGAAACGATCATCATTTATTTGTGGTGCTTCAATAAAGCCGAATATATCTTTGTTAGGGCTTGTATATTCCCTCATTAGTTCATTTGCACCATATCCACGAATATAGGTACCAAGATTTTTTGTATCGACATTTCTTTCAAATGTTTTTATGTTGAAATTATAGCGGAATTGAAAATCCGTATCCTCACCAATTCGAGTTTGAAATTTAACTATATTTCCACTGATAGACATTTCAGCTTTATAGCGCTCTAAGACTTTCTTTAATAGTGCTAATCGATTGTCCTTGCCGAAATTCTGAAAGTCCTTAGCATAAAAATTTTCAATCGCTACCGGTTGGTATCCTGTATCTTTAAAAACAAAATTTAAAGCATCTAAAAATTGCATGCTCCCATCATGAACTTCGTATTTTTGTTTATTGATCATATTTATAAAAAAGTCATGGATACATTCGACTTGTTTATAATAGGTTTTTCCGATATTTGCTTCCGTTAAAGACTTAATAACATACGTTTCATTTTTAAACTCAATTTTATGTTCTTCTTGGACCATCGGAAAAGAATGTTGATTCCCTTTAGTTGGCAAGATTAAAAACCTTATTATTTTTTCCCCATTAACTCGACGAACTAATTTAAAGTTTTTAAATCCTGTAAGTATTTCTGTGTTCCCTTGCAAATCGGTAATTGTGAGAGTTTGCAACTTATCACTCCTTTCTTAGAAGTAATAAAAGCGAAAATCAAATGAAATAGAAAAAGCGCCTGTAGCGCCTGTAATTTCAAATTCGTTGATTCCTGCATTTAATCGAATTACTTTTTTATTTGTATCTCGCACAATCGATAAACTGTTTTTTGTACTTCTCACTCGATCCAATCGAATAATATCGTCCGCTGTTGTTTTACCGTTATATGTCCATTCATCACCAGTTGTTTTATTTGTAATTCTCAACTTATCCGATGCACCTTTAAACGTAATAAGCAATGGAGTGTGTAGGCTTCTTGGATCAATCTTTTTACCAGCATTGTATATAGAAAATGAGCTTGAATTGTATACATATTCACTACTATTTGATTCTAGGGTTGTATAAATAGATTCTGAGAAAGTAGAGTCTGATTTAAACACAATGTCAAATACTCCATATTTCCCATTTCCTTTTGGTTCAATTTCATATTTATAGGCAACCTTCACATTCCACCTTTTTTCAGGAGTACGGCTGCTTATAATATAAAATGGTTCTTGTGAATCGAATAAATCGTATATTTGATTACGAAATAAATAAAAATCATCAATGTTTTTTGAACGAAAGAAAATACGGGATTTAATGCTATCTTGTGCATCAAATGATCCCCCTAAATCTATTAATCCATCCATGCCAGTAACCTTTTCGTACACAGTATTAAAGAAAGGTGAAGAGGGTAAGAATGTTAAAACCCTCATGTTCTCATTTGTAGAAATAACAAACGATTCACCGTTTTCTTTTACAATTGTGAGAGTTTGTTCACTCATCCTTTCACCCCTTGTATAAATAAATCTGTACTAAATCTATTACCTTGTAATAAATCTAGTGGTGATATTAATATTTCAGCTAGTGCCATATCATTGATTACAATTTGAACTGGTTTTTTCTGAGATAAGTTATAATTGTTTTGACTATAATTATATGGTTGAGACTGGGACGAACGATTTATGATTTCTCCTGATGAAATTTGATTTGGAATAGCGAAATTAGGAGTAGATATTGATGGCATATTGTTCATTTCTGTTTGTAAAGTACTTGCCGCTCTTCTAGAAGCATCTATTAAAAATCGCTTTCCACGATCCATACCTACTCCCATACCTTCCGGAACTGCACTACCAACAGGTATCATTACTTTTGAAGGACTGTTTATGTCTAAAGCCCCCGAAATGGTACTTTTTATTTCTCCTGCAATTTCTTTTGCTTTGCTATACAATCCACCCGATGCATAATCTAATCCTTTTTCAAGTCCTTCTATAATCGATGAACCAATTGAAGATAAATCTATTGAACTGAAAAACTTTTCAACTTCATTCCATTTATCCTCAACGCTTTTTTTTACCTCTGACATTTTATCTGTAACAGCTTTTTTCTGCTCTTCAAATTTCCTTGAAACTGTATTTTTTATTTCTTCTACCTTATTACTTGCAGAGGTTTTTGTATCATCCCACCATTTCGTTACGTCAGACCATAATTCTTTCATTTTCTGAACTACATCATCTTTCATAACTTGATATTTAGATTTTATTTCGCCAGTTTCCCAATCTACTTGATTTGCATGTTCACCAGCTTGCGCTTTTGCTTCATTTACAATTTCAGTATGTTTGTCTTTTGCTGTTGAAACTGTGCTATCATACTGACGTTTAGCTTCGGCAATAATCGCATTAGCTTCTTCTCCTGAAATAGTTTTATTTTCATCTCTTTGTCGGATAGCCTCAGCGATTTTATCATCACGAGTCTTTTTCGCATCTTCAATTACTTTATCTCTTGCTTTGGCGCTATGCTCAACAACCTCTGCTGCTTGTCTAGCTGAAATTTCACTAGCTTGCACACGCATATTTTCAAGAATTACCTTTTGTTCCATTTGGTTTTTAGACATATGTTCAACAGCAACTCTGTCCATTTCATCTTGTAATGCTTGCAAAGAAATACGCTCTGTTGTTGTTAATTCTCGGTTTTCTCTAGCTGCGGTTTGCAATATTTCTTTGATTTTATTTTCTTTTTCTTGAGTCTTTAGTTTTTCTTGTTCGTAATGTTGATTCAATTGTTCTATACGTTTATTCTCTTCTTCAGATGTTAATACATATGAATCAGCAAAGAACTTTTTGAGTCCTTCAATTTCCTTTTGTTGTCTTGCGTTTGTTTTTTCTATAATTGTGTTAGCTAACTTGTCATACTGCCCGATTAACTTTTGTGATTGTTCTTCTGTTATTACTTCATGATTCAATCTAATTTCAGTTAACTTTTGTCTAATACCATCAGATAACTTGAAGTAATCACCAAGAACTTTCTTTGTGGAGGAACTTACTTTTCCTTCCGTATTTGTAGTAAAACGATCAACTGAAGCAATACTATCCTCAGTTGCTTTTTGGTATCCCTTGTATGCTAGAACACCAACAGCAACGGCGGCTGCTACTACGCCCAAAGCAATTGCTACTGGGCCTAATGCTGCGGCCAACAATCCTGCAACTCCACCTGCTATTCCTAAGGATGTTGCCAATGTACCTAATGCAACTCCTAAAGCACCAATTCCCGAAACTATCATTCCGACCGCTGCTAGAACTACGCCAATAACTGTTGCAATAGCCGTTAAAGCAAGAACAATACCACCTGTAATTGCGATAGCTTTTTGAATTGGTCCAGGTAACGCATTGAAGCCGTCCACAAGGTGCTGAAGTCCAGCAACAAAAGCACTAACCACAGGGGCAAGCGCATCACCAATTGTCTTTTTCATTGTATCGAATGCTCCACTTAATTGTTCGATACGACCTTTCAAAGTATTCATTTTTGTATTGGCTGTCTCTAAAGCAGTTACTTTAGACATCTCACCATACATTTTATTCACACCCTGTGCGCCTTCATTAAACAAAATCGTTGCGCCACGAACTGCGTCTGATCCAAATAACGTTTCTAAAGCCATACTTCGTTGTTGGTCTGTTAAATCTTTCATGGATTCATGAAGAATTCCAGATATATTTTCCAAATTTTGAATCTTCCCATGTTGATCGTAAAATTTCGATGATAAGAAAGCTGAACTCGTAGCTAATTCACGGAATGTAGTTTCACATTTATCATTCCATTTCTTGACCCCTTCAGTTTTCATTACATATTTCTCTAACGCCGTTTCGATATCTCCTACACTTCTTGAAGCCGGTGTAATACCATTCTGCACTAAGAAATCAAATCCAGCTTGAGCATTGTATGTGATTAGACCTAAATCTTTCATCTTGTTATACGCTTCTTTGGTAGATGGATTTAACCTCATAAGCATCGTTTTTAAAGATGTACCTGCATCCGAACCTTTTAAACCATTTTGAGCGAAGACCGCTAAAGCTGTTGATGTATCTTTAAATGTCATACCTGCTCCTGCTGCAACTGCTGCAACTGCTGATAAACCGTATTTCAGTTCATGTACATCAGTCGCTGATGCGTTAGCTGCACCTGCAAGTAAGTTAGCTGCATCCGTAACGCTTAAACCATCCTTTTTAAATGCATTTAAGGCGGTTGAAGCAATTTCAGCTGCTTCTCCTAGTTCTAATTCACCTGCGGCCGCTAAGTTTAGGGCTCCTTCTAATCCACCATTGATAATATCCTTTAAACTAACCCCGGCTTTGATTAATTCTTCAATCCCTTTTCCGGCTTCTACAGAAGAATATTTCGTATCTTCTCCGTATTTAACAGCTAATTCGGAGAGTTTACTCATTTCTTGTCCTGTCGCACCAGAGACTGCTTTTATGTTAGCCATCTGTTGTTCAAAGTTCATGGATTCTTCCACAGCTGATTTCAAACCTCGACCAATTGCATAAGTCATACCACCAAATACCATGCCAATCTGCATTCCGGCATTTTGCAAATGGTTACCTAATGTCTCCATACGATTACCAAAGTTCAATAGACGATTACCTTGCTGCTCTAATTCTCGATTTGACTGTTGTAATCCAGTTTCAAAGCGATTAAGTTCAGCTGTTGCTCGATGAATTTGTTCGGCATATCGTTGTGCTGACTGACTCGCTTCACCTTCTTCTGTTTTTGCACGATTATAAGCTTGTTGAAGTTCCCTGATCTTCTCTTTTTGTTTATCCACCATGCGAGTGAGAACATCAATTTTCGCTCGGGTTTGTTCAGTTGCATTAGAAAAACCACCCATACCAGATGTAATAGACTGGAATTCAGCTTGTAGAGACTTTAAAGAATTGTTTAACTTATCAATTCCCTTTTGTTCAGCTTGCTTATTTACTTGTTTTAATTCATTTTCAAATCTATTTAAATCAGCAACTGCTTTATTAACTTGTGAAGCGTATCGTTGGATTGCTGCATCATTTTCACCTAATTTAGCCTTATTTTGATCATAAGCTTGCCGTAACGCTTTAACTTTCTCTTTTTGCGCGTCAATGAGCCTGCTTAGAGTATCCATTTTTGCTTGTGTTTGTTGGCTAGCACTAGCGAAACCGCCCATACCTGTACTTACAGATTTCAATTCATTCTGTAATGTCCTTACTGCACGTCCTGAATTTGCAATGCCTTGACGGAAATTAACATTATCAAGCGAAAGTCTAACTACTAAATTATTCATTTCATTCGCCAATGTCTCACCCCCTTGCTAGATAATATTTTCTGCTGGCACTTCAATCTCGTTTGAATTTTGGCTTCCATCATTTGAATTACCTTGTTCACGACTTTTCTGATTCAACCTTAAATAATGCCAAATATCCATTTCGTTATCTATATGATGGTGTTTATATCCCTGACGTAATAAAGAGAGGTAAAGCTCGTCCATAAATTCACTGAACGTTAGCCCTCCTCCCTCTACGCGTTTGGGTTTTCTTCTTCTCCAGATCCAGGATTACCACCAGCCGCTTCTACAGTTTCGTTAATAATTGCATTGATTACATCTGAAGTTGTAGATAAGAATTTACGTGCATCCACACCATCCCAGTACTGATCTAATGTAAATTGACCGTCATACACTTTCACCACGAAATGAACCATTTTATCCATATCTTCTGGACCAGGATTGTTTGGGATTTCAGCAAGCTCAGGAGCCTGACGGATAAGACGTGCCGGAATAAATTCTGGCATATTAAAAGTTTGTTTTTCTTTATTAATCATTAAAGTTAATTTCATAGTTTTTTCCTCCTAAGTTTAATAAAAAAGAGAGAGCTTGTGCTCCCTCTTACTTTCCTGTTGATGGTGTTGCTGTTTTTTCATATACCTTACTAAACCAAGTATCTCCTACCGTTTTTGTAAATGTAGGTTCATCCGCATCAGCTGTAAATTTTGGTCTATCATCAAAATCACGTTCAATGAATGAACCTTTAAGTTTTGTAGTTTGGAAGTTTGGCTTGTCTTTTTTTGTTTCAGCCTCTTCTTCTTCTTGAGATAACTTCCCTTTGAGTAACCAAACATAACGATATTTACCGTTAGCTTTTAAAAAGCGATAGCCAATTGCTAAATATGGCTTTTCTCCCTCGCGTTTCTCATCTAAAACGCCATCTTTAACTTCTGGATATCCTTCAATATCTGCCTTCGTGGATAGTGAAAGTCCCCTAACTTCAATTTCAACTTCAACTTCACCGTCAGACTCAGCGATTTCCGATTTCTTGTTATCGCTCCACATAATTTCAGAAGCTACTTTTTTAGATGTTTTAACCTTTACAGCACCTTCCATTTTCTTTACTTCTGAATATGAAACCCCACTCGCATCGTCTTTTACTAGCTTTGCATAAACAAGACTATCTACACCGACAGTCGAACTAATTGTAATGATTTCTCCAGCCATCTATAATTCCACTCCTTTCGCGAATCGCATCGCGTAATGAAAAATTTTTGTATCCTCTTCATATAAATCAGCAACCTTATAACGTGAGAAACCAATACTTTTCATGACCTCATTCACTTTTTGATGGATTGCTGTTGTACTACCTTTTGACCAAATATCGATTTGGAATGTGATTTCACTTTCGCTTTCATCATTATCTGCAAATCCATCTGGCCTATTGTCTAATTCGAAAAACGTAATACGTGGGAACTCTTCAGCGTTCTTGGCTTTACGATAATAAACGCGTTTTCCATCTAATAAAGAAACAAGCTCCTGATTATTTTCAAGAGCTTGTATAATTTCAGGGCGTAAATTTATCATAAATTCAGCCTCATTTCATTCTTTAAAATGTCTGTCATAGCACGAATCGCTGCTTCTTTTGAAGAATTAAATCCTGGTTCTATAAAAGGTTGAGCTGGCATTTTAGATGTTCCCCATTCTACAAACTTGCCATAGAAATATGGAGAACGATCCGCTTTATCTATACCGATTTTGATAGTCTTTATGCCGCCCTCCATTTTCGCTTTTGTCACACGGATATTATCGGCTAAATGTTGTCCTGTGCGCCATGGTTCGCTTTTTGTTGATTTTTTAGGGCTATCACTTCTTGGGGCTATTTCAGAAATAGCTTTTTGAATAGGTTCTCCACCTGCCGCAAGAGCTCTATCTTCAATCTTTTCCCCGCGTAGTCCCATTTGATCTAATTCAGTGATTAAACGATCAAAACCTAATAAATCTAAACCATCAGCCATTCATTCCACCACGCTTCCACATGATTGATAACGTGTGTTTTTCAGTTGGAATAACCGAAACAATGTCATAAATCGTATTCTTATATTTGATTTTCATATCAGCATTCACATCTGCGCGAAATCGGATTTCTGTTTCACCCCGAACTTCGCTATTTGCTGCGGCTGCTTCAAAGTATTTTCTTCCTTTTAAAAAAATAAAAGAGCCCCATACAGTAAAAAAATCTTTATATCCTTCTATTGGATCACCATCTGGGCTCTTTGCATCCTCGTCTTTTACTTGGAATGTAAGACGTTTATCTAATTTCCCTGGATTCATGTGGAATCACCTACACAATATTGCAATTGAACTAGTATAGACTGTAAACTAAATGCTAATTGTTCAGCTTTTCCAACCGCTTCACGATTTTCATACCAATGAGAAATTAAAATACGAGCCGCTAATTTAGCAAGCTCGCTCTTCAAATCTACAGTTTTACTTGTTGCATTTTTAATATATAATTCAGCTGCTGCTATGAAAGATGTAATGAGCTCGTCCTCCTCATCACCATCCACACGAAGATACTTTTTTGCTTCCTCTAATGTTAGTACCAAGAAGGACACCCCCTACCTTATTAAGCTCCAGTTTTCGGCGTAACAATAATTTGTCCATATACAACCGCTTCTGTATCCCATGGTGTAACATCCTCACGCTCAATCGCTCGGAACTCAGAAGTATTTGTTCTCCAAGCGTTTCCACCCTCTGTAGTCATATCGATAGATAATTGTTTTCTATCCCAAAGAATAATAGCTTCCTTTAAATTACCAACAATGAAAGGTGCTTTTCCATCTTTATCTGTAGCAATTGTCTTATTTGATAAAGGAATAACTGGTTTTCCTGACAATAACTTACGAGTTGGATTTGTCGGATCTGGTTGAAGAAGTGGACGGCCATCCTTATCTTCTAATTGATCTAAGTAATTGAATCCATCTTGGTTTGTGAAAATATTAGCTCCATCTGCAAAAGCCGGGTCTAATGTAACATTTAATGCTGTTTTAATGCCTTTATAATCCTTAAAATCAACCTTTGTCAATTTGTTAAGTTCTTGCAAAATTAGATAGTTACGAGTAGCAATAGATTTCTTCGCGATCCATTGGCGTAAATATTCCTCTAAAGCTTGATCAGTATCATCTAATAAATCATTCGGTACTGGTAAGAATCCTGCATAATCTTCAATAGCGTAAGATAAACGTTCGAATTCAGGAGAAGCAATTTCTTGCATTGCATTCGGTTTACCATACTCAGATAACGGAGCAAATGGTGTTGATGCCGCTCGTTTTTCCAATGTACGAGATCCCTTATTTGTTGAAACAGGCTGCACGTTTACATATTGCTCTAAGTTATCAACCGTTTGTTTTAGTTGATTAATAGTTGTAGTAATGTCCTCTGGAACAATATACCCACCGTCTTTTCCTGCATTCTCAGATAATGCTGCTTTATATTCATCCATAACGCTTGCTTCTTCACGACTTAAATTTTGACCACGGATAGCTTTCATAAATACTTCTTTGTAAGATGGATCTTCATTGTTAACTGATGCTGGAGGTAGCGCACCTGTCTGTGAATTTACAGGCTCAGGAACTTGAATTTGCTTCATTGCTAGATAGTTATCTAGTTCGTTTTTTGCGTTTTTCGCTTCCTCAATTTTCGCCTTTGCATCTTCATATTTACCGCTATTATTAAACTCTTCGGCCTTAGCTTTTAAGTCAGCAACTTTTTGACGTAACTCTTGTTCATGTTTATCCATTCGGTATTTCCTCCTTGTTTTGGCACAAAAAATAGACCTATAGATTTAACAGGTCTAGTGCATTTTGATTTTTTAATTTTTCATTAAGATCCTTCTCAGAAATTGAAGGGGCTTTTGCTACTACTTTATTAGGTGTTTTTTGATATTTATCAAAGTAATCACTCGTACATGCTGCAACGTCTTTTGCTTCCACAACTTCGATGTTGAAGTATTTCTCAGCTTGTTCACCACTTAACCAAGTCTCGGCATCTACTAATTGCTGAATTTCTTCGATTTCAATACCTTCTTTTAAGTTCTCTTTGTATACATTCATAATTCCAGACTCGATGTTATCCAGGTCTTCTGCTGCTTTTCGGAAATCAATTGCATTTCCAGCTGCATATGTCCACGGTTTGTGAATCATTAAGAAAGCATTAGAAGGGACAACAACACGATCGCCAGCTAGAGCGATTACAGAAGCGATAGAAGCTGCAACACCATCCACATAAACAGTTTTTTGAGCCTTATTTCGCTTTAGCATATTATAAATAGCTAAACCAGCAAATACAGAGCCACCGCCACTATTTACATAGATGTTAAGGTTACTTTTATCATCTAATTGCCCCAAAATATTTTTTACATCATCGGGCATAATGTCAGAATCATCCCATTTCCAGCCTGTATTATTTATGATGTCACCATATATAAAAAGGTCTGCTGACGATTCCGTTTGATTTTTAATAGTAAATACGTCTTTAATTGTCCTCACCTCCTTTCAGCGACAAACCGCCACTGGCTTTCGCTAATTGGTATTCATCCGCAATCTCAATAGATACATGGTTTAGATCGACACGATGCTTATCACCGTATTCTCCAATTCCATCTATATCTTCAAGCTCTAATACTTTATTAATTGAGAAAGCACCAGCATCTAACATAATCTTATAGAATTCTGCTCGTGATTTAGAATCAGCACGTAATAAGCTTGTCAGATTGAATTTTAAATAATATCGTTTTTGCTCATTAAATGAAAAAGATTTGTAAGAAAACTCTTCTTCGTACTGTATAAGAATTGGGCTCAAAGTATTTTGAATAAAATCCAACGCCTGTTGCTCAATATTAGAGAAAGTAGCACGGTCTAACTCATTAATCATGTGCAAAGGAATATTAAAGATATTTGCGATCTCAGCCTTATCAAACTTCATTCCTTCAATAAATTGAGCATCTTTTAAAGGCATTCCAACCTTCTCGAACTCTAAACCAGCATCCAAAATTGCTATTCTTTGAGCGTTATTTAAACCTGTATTGGCTTCTTCCCAAGCATCACGAAGCACATCTTTCGCTTCTTTCCCAAGTGCTTGTTGAGTTTTTAATATCCCACTATGAGCTGCGCCATTTGTAAAGAATTTACCTTTGAATTTTTGCGCTGCTTGCGAGCTACCTATAGACTCTCTTGCAATTTGAATGGGTGGTTTTCCCTTCAAACCATCAGTAGACAATGTAGTGAGATGAATAATATCATGATCCGGTATTTTTACAGGTGTACCATCTGGCAAACTAGTAAAATACCATAGTTTATTAGTCTTTAAGTCCACAGTTGGTGTTGTGACAGCCGGATTTAACGCCCACAATTCTTTTGGCCTGCCATCCACACCCCAATGAATATTGATGTAAGCATTTCCCCATGTATTACGATGTGTTTCGATTAAATGTTTGAATTTAAATGGACTTTGGTAAGGATTTGGACGCCTTTCTAAAACAAACGACACTTGGTGCATCTTATCTCGCTCTCTTCCCTTTGATGTCTTTCTAAAAACCTGAAAAGGAAGCATAGCCACACTATTCGCAAGGATGTTAATGCATCGATAAACTGTCGGAACGCCTAATGACGACTCGACTGTTACCTTTTCACCGCTCGCGGCTTGATAGCCAAATAAACTTTTAAACCAGGGAGATGGATTTTTTAAATTTGTTGTATCCTGGTTTCTAAATAACTGCCGAAAAATCAAAAGTTTCACCTCCTTTCTATCTTCTAATCATTACCACCCCCAGAACTGTTAGAATAATACCTAACAGATACCATCCGTAAATTGGATTAATAAAAAAAGTCGTCCCTATAATAATGGACAACCCTGAAACAAATAAAATATCATCTAAAATATTGATAAAAAACATTAAAAACCGCATGTAATTCCTCCTAGAATGAGAAATCTTGACTTAAAATATATGAATTTAAGTTCATCTCACCAGAATTGAGCATACAACGAACATGTGAGTTTATTACAGCCGCAATCGGATCAATTCTTTCTGTTGCTTTTGATTTGTCTAACATGATGTTTTCGTTAGCATCCTGCCTCGTTATAGCATTACTAGTTGCCCAATTTAATACAGGATTGTTATTGTGAATGACTTTATTTAAATACACTTGTTCTCTGAAGTCTTTTGTAGGGCCTGATAAAGTCGCCATTCCTTGGCGTATCTCTATCATCGTATAACCTTCAGCTTCCATGTCTTGCATAAACTGTGTTGCATTCCATGGATCGGCACATATTTCTTTAATTTTGAACTTATTCTCTTTCTCCATATTTCTGATATGTGTTTTGATAAATTCATAATCAACTACCGCACCAGGAGTTGTCGTGATCCATTTTTGTTGTACCCACAGATCATAGGGAACTTTATCCGTTTGTCTCTTCTCAGCTAACGTATCTTCTGGCATAAAACTATGACTTAAAACAATATACTTATCATCCTTCTTGAACTCAAATGAAATGCTTGTTAAGTCAATTTTGGCTGATAAGTCAACTCCTACTGTACATTCCAAACCTTTTAATTCAGATAATTCAATAGTTCCATCGCAATCTTTCCACTTTTTCATGTCCATATAGCCGTTTTCCTTCATATCAACCCATCGGTTCATATTTTTAGTAAGGAAATTCCGCATTTTCTCTGGCACATCTAACGCTGATTGCAATTCTCCCTTTAAAAAAGAGCACCCTTCTTCATAGCTACATAAAATAGGATTTGCCTTTTCCCAGACATTTGGATTTGTGATTTCATCATCCTTATCTAATTCATTGACCATTACAAAATACTCTTCATTTTCAATATCAATATTCGGATCTAGAATCTTAGAAACATATTGATATTCCACACGATAGCACGGATTATTCAGATTGAATCCTGCCGTTGTAATAATCATCATTAAAGGATTGGGTCGCGCACCTGAACCTGATACAAGAACATCATAAATCTCGGAAGTAGAATGAGCATGATATTCATCAATGATCCCACATTGAACGTTTAAGCCGTCACCAGACTTACCTGCATCTTTTGATAATGCTGAAATAAAAGAGTTTGTCTTTAAATGTTCAATTTTCCCATAAGCGATATTAAATTTCCCTTTTAAATCATCGCATCCATTCATCTGCGCTTTAATCTCATTCCATACAATTTTACTTTGCTCTGTTTTTGTGGCACCAACATATACTTCAGACATATTCTCACCAAAGGCCATCGCTTCATATGAACCAACGCATGCTAAAGATTGCGACTTTGCATTTTTACGACCTACTTGCCAATACGCTTTTTTAAATCGGCGTAATCCCGTATTTCTATGCATCCATCCATAAATATTGCTAAATACAAAGATTTGTATAGAATGTGGTTCGATCCTTTCCCCAGCCAACTTCCCTTTTGTATGTTTAAATAAAGACATCCATTTTAAAAAGCGAAGTGCCTTTTCTTCATTGAAAACATAAGGGAAATCTTCAGAACCTTCACGCTCGATATCTCTTAAAAATCGTTTACAAGCTTGTTTGTGTTTCTGACAGGCAATGACCTCACCACTTAGTACATCATCACAATAATCCAACATCCATTGTCTAATCATGTTATACGTCAAACTCCTTTTCTACGTTAGTTTTCGGTCCTTGTTTTATATTCGGAATTACAATTTTTGCTCTTGCACTTGGTGTAAGACCAAACTCAATAGCCAGGGCCTTCATTTGCTCATGTAACTGTTTCTTCTTTGTGAGTAGTGGATGTGGCACTTTATTGGTTTCAGCCGCCTTATTGGTATATTCAACAAGTAGTCCTTCTTCTCGAATGATCTTGGTGCATTCAACATAGTCAGAAAAAGCATCGCAATAGGTTGCTAGTGCATTTACATCTATGTTTGTAATAACATCCAATTCCAATAATTCACCTGCAATTCGTTTGAACTCTCTCTTAGCAGCTGAATCTAACCATGTTGGTGGTTTTACTTTATCTTTTTTTGCTTGCAACTTCTTTTCAGCCGCTAATCTTTGATCGATTTCTTCTTTTGTTAATCGATTTGTATTTCCTTCTAATAAATGTAGATGAATCGGTTTAGCTTTTCTTCCTATGAGAACCACCTCCTTCAGCCGAACCCCCTTTTATGGAATAAAACGAACTTTTTGCACGGAAAGCTAGGCGGCGGTCTCCAGAGATTCGCCTTTTGCTTTTTCATGGTGGGGGGTTGTTTATGAATTTTTTCTTTTGGATTATTTTCTGTTTTTCTTTTCATCTTCTTTTGTTTTCTTGTTGTGGCAAGCATGACAGAGTGTTTGTAAATTAGTTGGTTCTAATCGTTTTGACCAATCAATACGAATAGGTATGATGTGATCGACTACATCGCCTATCTTAATGATGTCATTGCTTCTACATTGAACACATAAGCCATGATCTCTACGATAAATAAACTCACGCATATCCTTCCACAATCTTGAGTTGTAGAATGAACGTGAGCTTTTGTTTCGTATATGTTTGTCGTAGTATCTTACGGTTTCGTTTTCCTTTTCTAAATGTTTACTACAATACTTATCCCTGGTTAGTTCGTGGCAACCTAATGACTTACAGGGTTTGTATGGTTTACTTGGCATGTGTACCACCTGACGCTTTAGGTATTGTTATACCATCGCATTTAGAACAACGATTACCAGCACCTGTTACTATATCTATTGTTGATTCATAACCGCAATTAAAACATTCACACTTCATTTGGTTTCTATTCTTCCATTTATAAAACAACTTCGCTATATTAAACCCAAGAAGAATAATCCAGAAAGGAGTGAGACAGATGGCAAATGCAATAGAAATAATAAATGTACTTACTATATACACACCGTCATGTTTCTTTCGTTGTCCAACGTCTCTCGCAACTGGATACATTGTAATGGAACTATAAAGTAAACCAATAATAAGATAGGCTAATATCATCATCATTTACTTCCCTCCATCCTCTTCCTCAACCGTTTCATTTCATCCTCGATAGCAAGATTATTTTTATTAATCCGTTCATGACACTTTGCTATATCCGCTTGATGCTTACGAATCTTATCGTTCACATACGCAGCAACATGTTCACGGTCACAATGAGGACATATGAAGTAGCACTTCTCAATACGATTAGGAAGCTGTGCTACTTGTGGTTGCATATCGTATTCCTTATTACAGTTAGAACAGTAGACTTTCATTACTCATCTTCCTTTTCAATTAGATGTTCAAGACCTTCTAAAGCTTCTTCACCATTCACATATATCGTTACATTTCTTAAAATAGTAATTACATCATCTAATGATTGAATTTTATTCGGATCAATCTTATATTGCTTTAAAGGTTTAAATGTTATTGTTTTACCTTCCATCATTTATCACCCCTAGCTAATCTCAAGAACTCTTTCAATCCATCCACAACTTCTTGATTATTCTCTACAAGTTCACCTTTAACATAGATGTCTCCATTACCCTTAAGAGATATAATCACTTGACCACCAGCATGAAAGTCAATGTTTTGATTTACATCTTTATCAGAAAAAAATACAGTCATCTTTCATCCCTCCAAAATAAAAAAGCACCCGAATGGATGCTTTTCTTTCAATTATTAATTTATGTTTTAATTACGGTACGTGAAGTTTTATTCTTCTTCCAATTACCTAATGTTGTTACAATCATCTGCCCCAACATTATTAAGTAACTGGAAGAAGAGCAAAAGCTCTTCCTAATCGCGGTATCATTCAATCGTTACCATCTGCTGGTTTCGGATTTTTTATCATGCCGCAAATATGAAGCCGTTTAGAATTCAAAAAACAACATAGCGAGTTGTGTTTTCCGCCACTTCTCACAATACAAATATATCACGTTGATCCCAAAACAACCGGCACACTTCCTGCCAAAAAGCGGTCACGACTCTGCCACTTTTTTTATTGGTAATTTATTTTTATCAAAGACCTTTAAAACAGTAGCTGCCTTAAGTATTTGAAAAAGTTTCAGCACATCACTTTTACTAATCGAATCATAATCATGAAGACCATGAGCAATTGTATTTCTATTCAATTTAAAACTTGTATATTGAGTATCGAACATTTTTCTAAAAACCCGAATAACCGATAATGAGAAAACTTTGAACATAGGATCTTCTTCTACATTTTTATATCTTTCAGGGTGAACATTTGAACGTAAGCCTTTTACATACTTCGTTTGATCAATTCTCTGCTTATCTTCATTTATTGTTCCTCTATACCAAGATGTCATAACATATTCCAATGTCGCAAATAATGGAAATGTACACAATTTATATAATCCAGCTTTATACGCTTCATAAGCTTCATTAATAAGGGTAGTATGAAACTTATACATAGGATCTTTATTAATTTCCGATATGTACACCTCAAGTTTTTCTTCAATATATTTTGGAACTTTTTCAAACTTTAATTCCCTATCTTCTATAAGAGCAAATAGTTCCATATCAAGGCACCAAAAGTTTCGTTCATACTTTTTTAAAAACTTCTCTACATTCCTTGCATCTTCTTCTAAATCCTGATTTATTGCTTCCCAATCTATATCACTTAACACATTATTTATCGCTTCTGACATCATCAATAATGATTGATTAACCACATTTCTAAATGATTTAATTGTGTCATTTAGAGATGTGGCATGTACGGTGAACATATCATTTTTCAATTTTACTGCCTCAAATATCTGTTGTCCCATCGCTCTCGCTCTTTTGTCCCATTCAATTATTTCAGACAATTGTTCTTCTCTTGTTTTAGGTATCGCTAAACCTTTTTCAAACTCAAATTTTAAAGGTTTACTGTCATTATTTTTTGAGTTCTCTTCCTGCTTAGATTCAGTGTATCTTTCCATAAACTACTCCACCTCTCTTTATCTATTATTTTATCATCAAGGTAAATCTTGTTAAAAACATTTATTCTCACTTACCCATATCTTATATTGTGTGTAACTGACCCCTTCGCTGAATCCCTTGGTATCATTGATTTCATTTAACTTTCTCTTTTGAGTTACACAGTACGAAATTTATGAGTAACTGTATAGTTTTAAAAAGAAAAAGCAATGCTTAGATTTTAAACCTAGTCATTGCTTTATCCATTGCATCTTGGTTTACACCTATATAACGTAACGTGACCTTCTCTGACGAGTGATTGAATATCTCCATGAGTAATACTATGTTTTTTGTTTGCATGTACATATGATACCCGTACGTCTTTCTTAGTGTATGTGTTCCTATTTCATCTAACCCAAACTCCGCTGCCGCTCCACTTAGTATCTTATATGCCATACTACGACCAATCGGACGATTACTCCCTTGTCTACTTTGCAATAAGTACTCATTATCTTCTCTTTCTTCAATAAACCATTTAAGTTCTCTTTTCAGTGCTGCCGTAATTTGTATTCGTTTCTGTTTCCCTGTTTTCTTTTCTCTCATAGATATATGACTACCTTTGACATCTCCTACCTTCAATTTCAAAATGTCCGAGATTCTCAGGCCTGTATTGATTCCCATAATGAAGAGAATGTAATTACGTAAGCTCTTTTCCTTAAAATAATCTTTCAGCTGTTGTATTTCTTCTGGATTACGTATAGGCTGAACAAAATTCATTATTCATCCCCTCCAATTTCTTCTGTCTCATAAACTTCTAATCTGAGAGCAAAAGCAAGTTTATAAAACACTCTGGCCTTAACGCGTCGATAAGTACGCTCACTCATGCCAATTTCGTTATAGACCATATAATCACATACATCTTCATCTTCTAAATAACGCTTAATGATGATGTTTCTTTGATCCTTTCCTGCACGCCCATTTCCCAAACGACTAAGGAACTGATCAATACGAAATGACGTTTTCTTAATCCACTCTTCTCGTTCACTTTGTTGTATATTAGCCATCGCTACATCTTCTAATGGCTTTCCTACATCGTTTGTAGGTCCGTGATATCTAATTTCATAAGAAGGAGTGACTTTCATTTCTTCACGCATCATTCCAAACTGTCTATATAAACGTACATTTTCAAGAACACCCTCTAATTTTTTCTGCGTTGCTGTTCTGTCGATTTTCGGTAAGAAAGATAATTGTTTAGTCATGTAAGACCACTCCTTTTTATTTTAAAATTACTTTTGTCTTAAAGCTCCACGTCTACGTTCGTAACAAGGTCTATGCATTCCCATTAAATCCTCGATTTCACGAGTACTTAATTTCTCTTTTCGTTTTTTCTTAGCTTTCTTTTTCGCTTGATTCGATTGCTTTTTCCATTCACGTAGCTGATCCTTTAACGGCTTCATTTCCCCATCTCCCTTTTCAAAATAAAAAGGACACCTATTCCTAAAACAGCTTTAATTGCTGCTTTAATGAATTGGTGTCCTCTAGTTTTCTAGCCGGACTGTATTCTGTTTGCATTCACTTTAAAATACCAGCTTGTACAAAAATGTTTCTCCAAGCTTTATTGACTTGATATTTCTCCACATCTTTTGCACGACGAGCAATTGCTTTTCTAATTTTTCTTTTCTTCAAAGCTTTCATTCTACCAACCTCACTTTAATAAGGATTATTTTAATAAATATCAGTTGACACAATTACAGACGGCTCTACATTGATTTTTATTAGTTTTCTATAGTACACTTCACCATTAATAACGATGGATGTTTTTCTTGCCTCTTTATATAGGAGATTCCGTTTTTTAAAATCACCCTCAGATATCAGTTTCCAAACCTTGACATCATCCATTGAATTTCTTAGATCGTCAGTATCATAACGCATCCATTTCCAAAACATTTTTTCTAACCACTCGTCCAACTCGTTATGTTGTACGAAAACGTAAGATGTATCACCACAGTCACATTCTTCAAATACAAAGTAATACTTAGTTAAATAATCGTTTTGTTTATTCTCCACAAATTCTTTAAACGCTCTCCAATTGCTCTTTAATCCCATATCGAATGTTTCCAAATCAATCTCTCCTTTCTCTCCAAAGGATTATTTTGTTGAATTTTTACTACCAATCACCAAAAAATATCTTATAATCGTTATATGCAAACTTTTTTAGGAGTAGATAAAATGCCAGTTACACTCGAACTTATTCTTTTCATTCTTATAGCAATTAGTGCTGTTGGCTATTTGATAAAAGAATCTCAAAAAACTAAGAAAAGAACTCTTGGAATTTTACTAGAACTTTTAGTTCTTTTCTGGTCAATATGGAGAATATCGACTATCATAATCCAAGTTTTAGAATATAATCTCTCATGAATAAAACTCAATATTCCGTCAACACTATAGATGACACGGTAATCTTTTCTCCTTGTTCCCCCTTGGAGATGAGCAGTTAGCTTTTGCTAGCTGCTCTTTTATTGCTTTTCCACCTCAACCCATTCGCCATCATATATCATCCAACCACCATGATCGTACAATTCTTCTTGCATTTTCCTTTTACTTTCCTTCTCCCTTTCGATACGTTCTATAATTTTTCTTAATGATTCCTGTGCATTTATATAATCGCTTTCCAGCTTCATTATTTTCTTTTCACTATCTTCTACATACCTTATATGAGCTTTAATTCTTTGCCCACTCCATTTAGTTTCTTGAATCGGCATCGCCCAATGAATTATCCCTGTATCCTTCGTTAGTTGTTGGGCCTCTTCACAAGCCTTAAAATAGTCTTCATGAGTTTCCATTAGCTCTACACCTAAATAAACTCCGTATTTCATATCAATTCCCCCTCGAATAAATTCCTAAACCTTGTCCATACTATAAATACACTTGAGTTCTGAACTTCCTTCTTAATGCTTTTCTGGAGAGCGGTTAGCTTTTGCTAGCTGCTCTTTATTTGTACAAGGTACTCAATTAACTGACGCACATATAATATCCTGAGTTCCTTTCTTTATAAAATAGTCGTTATAAAATGAGGCTCGTCACGAGAGCACTTTACTAAGTGCTCTTTTTATATTCCAACTTAATACAAAATGAAATTTTTATTTAGTTTTCTTACCTGCATAATATTTTGATATTTGTTTATACTATAGTTGTAACTTTTTGTTACAACATATATCCGTATCGATTGTAACTTCTAAAATTGTACAACGAAGCAGTTAGCTATTTCGGCTAGCTGCTTTGTTGTTTAAAATGAAGTTTTTGTCCAAGTTTTTCACTATTTGATAAAATAAACATAATAATAGTTAATGAAAAGGCATTTATATTCAACCTCCTGAGGAGCACTTTAATTAGTTGCTCCTTTCTACATATACAATTTAGATACCAAATAGCGTTTTTGTTTAACTATAACTTTTTATCAATCCCTACCCCTATACATCGGATATCTACCACTGTACAAGGCAGATACATCTTTTTCGCTTTTAAAAACGCCTTAACAGCCTCAAATGCTTCTCTGTCTGTTTCTGGTCCCTGAACATCGACAAAAAATTCTTTCTTAGATTCATCTTCCTGGATCAATACATTCCATACATTCCCGGTTTTTTTATGGTGATAAAAGAAATTCTTCTCCCTATGTTGATACTGGACACCTTCTTGTTTCGGATAATATTCGAGGAAACTATCTCCGCAATGTGGACAGTATGCGATATCCGGAACACTAGAAAATTGACCTATTTTGAATTTGAATGAACACATTTCACATTGAAGACTCAGAGCCATTCCCATTCCCCCTTTTCTCCCAAATAACGATTTTATCTAAATCCATTCACTAACCTCATACTTTGACATACAATAATAGTGCCTTTCTATATAATGTGAGCTCGTCACTGTCGTTATAATGAGGTATAAGGAGCGCTCTCGATTAGCGCTCTTTTTATTTAAATAAAGATTTTGTTATAAAATTTCACCTATCTAAAAAACATACATACAATATCTTGGGTATCCTTTTTCAACATTAGTTTTGGTCAGAGCGCCTTCCTCTCAAGGCGCTCTTTAATTTTCAAATAAGGATTTTGTTAAAAAACTGCACATTTATTAAGAACATGCATAAAATATAATGTGGTATTCTTTTTCAATATTATTGTTTATCCGAGAGCGCCTTGAATGGCGCTCTTTAATTTCTAAATAACATTTTTAGGTAATTACGAGAGCGGATTTTATTATGTTGTACAAGCACTACTTCACTTTATTAAATAGACTATATAGATATCTAAAAGAAGGGAGCTTTAAATTCATATGGCTGATTACTTTTATAAAGATGGTAAAAAATATTATAAAAACCAATCACATTCCAACAATCAAAAAAACAACTGTTTTATTGAAACTCATACGATAGCTGGTTTTGCAGAAAATACAAATGGAAATATACCTGTGTCTGTTTTCCTTCAAACCACCGCTCCACAAACTGTATTTGAGGATTTTACAAACAATCATAATAAAACATTAATTCAGTTATTCGTTGTCGGTATGAGTGCACCCGTTCAAGTAACTATTCTAACAAGAAGATCTAGCGTACCAATTACTACTACATTACAACCTGTTCAAACAAAAATATTTCAAGTTGAAGATTTTCAAAGTCTTACTCTTACAAAGCAGGAAGGTTCTAATAGTGAAGTTAGTTTATTTGTTCAAAAAACATTTTGTATATGCTGTAACGATAATAACGATTCATGTGATGAATATTACCACGAATGTAATTGATAGATTAAATCACCAGAAGAACCCTTTATATAAAGGGTTCTTTTCCTTTCACTCCCCTCATTTCCTCGTTTTTTATTAAAATAACTATTTTATTAAAAATCTTTAATGAGCTAATCCTTACAGTTTTGTAAGACTACTGTCACTAAAATCAATTTTTTCACTATAAACTCTTTACTATAATTTTCCTTATACACAAACAATAAGGAGCGATTTAAAAATGTCTTTTTCTCAATTAAATATTGATGCTTTTCGAGCCATCAATGATTTAGGGAAGCAATATTCATCCCTAAACTCCACTATGGTATTTTTAGCGGAATATATGGTGTATTTTTTAGGTTTAATTATTATGGCTTATTGGTTTACTCAATCTAGAAAAAACAAAATGATGATTATTCAAGCAATAGTTGCTTTCATAACTGCTGAAATAATTGGAAAATTAGCAGGGAATTTGCATTTGAATTATCAACCATTTGCAGTATTACCTAATGTTAATAAACTTGTCGATCATGCAGTAGATAATTCATTTCCTAGCGACCATACGATTCTATTTTTTTCAATTTGTTTTTCATTCTGGCTTGTTCGTAAAAAGGCTAGATGGTTATGGCTTGTACTTGCATTCTGCGTAGCTATTTCTCGTATTTGGGTAGGAGTTCATTATCCTTTCGATGTCATAACAGGAGCTTTAATAGGAATTATTTCAGCACTATTTTCATATTGGTTAACACCGAAAATTACATTCATCAAACAATTACTTAATCTTTACGAAAAAATAGAACAAAATGTAATACCCTCCAAAAACAAGTCGAAAAACTTTTGATTAATCTCACAAAGCTAAAAAGATTACATATATTACCGAGTATTTTTCCATATTGTCTTGATCGAAGAGCGCTCCCTTGGGCGCTCTTTAATTTTAAAATAACGCTTTTATTAAGTTTTCTTTTTTAAGGCTGTTTTCTAAAATATTGTCGTTTTTTAATAGACTGATAATTGATACTATTGAAATTCCTGCTATTATAGAATGTATATCAATTAAATACGCAAAGGAGGAAAGATAAAATGAATGAAATCTTACTCGTATCTATTTTGGTATTTCTATTTTTGACATACAAATTTATCAAAGTATTTAGAACTAAGGAAGTTCCCAAAAATAATAAAATTATCGCTTGGTCTATATATGGGTTTTGCTTCGTTGGATTGATTACAGTAAATATACTATTTTAGTCAGACCTCTATTACGAGGTCTTTCATTATCTATTTCTTAATAAAATTCAAATTTTAAAAGAATGCTAGTTGACCCCCAGGTCTTTCTAACAATGAAACACGTTCCTGCTCTGGCGTCTCTTTAATTTCTTCTTGCTCTGCTGCTAATTCTTCAAAATTAGCAAACCAATGTATTGGAAAACATCCGCATAATTTTTTACGTTCACGATCATGCCAGAAGAAACAATGATTACCCTTAGGCTTTATAATGTAATCCTTAAGCGATTTATTTTTATAACCTTTTGTTCGCCAAATCAATTGCGCTCTATACAGTAAACCTTTATCTAAATTAGGCTTATTAACTTGCGGCTCTGGTGTCCAAACCTCTTTTTCGACAACTTGGAATCTCTCTGCTGGGTAACATCCAAAATGTGATTCTTTACGATTAAATTTGCTGACAAAGTAATGATTTGGCTTTGCTGGGAATAAAAAATATTCTTCATTCATTCCCAACAAAGCTGAATGGTCTACATCTATGCATATACCTTTCATTGCTTAATACCCGTTATTCTGACGTTGATGGTTTACTTTGTTCTTCTTGCAATAGCCTTGCTCAATTTCTTCAAATGTGAACCCTAATTTCTTACCTAATCCTAGGAAGGAATACAGTAGCTCTTCATATAGCTCCATATCTTGAGTTGCACGAAATTCCGATACAGCTTCATATACATTGTTAAATTGATTGACTAACGAACTTGCTGCATAAACTTTTGATTTAAGCTCTAACATTTCCAAATTATACTTTTTAGAATTAAACCCAATGCCATTTCCTAATGATGCTATAAAGTGCAACCCGTCTACATATTCCATTAAAATGACTTCTTTTTCACTAGGACCTTTATTACTCCAATGCTTAAAGCATCTTGTTTCATTTGCAAGTTCTCCAATTTCAACCTGTAAAGCAAGGATCATATTGTAAAATAAATTTTGCCCTTCCAATCCATGTTCCTTGACGATTCTTGTATCTAATGCCTTTTGCATTCCCATTATTCTAGTTAAGTTCATTTTCATTCGCTCCCTCAATAATTTAATTAAACAACTCTTTTTTCCGTTTCTAGTAAACAATTAAGCATGTATTCTAAACCGAACTGATCCAGTATTAATGTTGCTAATTCAATTTGATGCCTTCCCAATCTGTTAGCTATATCCTCAATGCTGAATCTTTTTTTCCATAAATCCTTAAAACGTTCTATATCGTCCTCATTCCATATAAAATCTACTTCTTCTAAAGCAATATAGACGTATGGTGGTATTTCTTCTTTCTTTTTATTCCGAATACTCTTATCGCCAATTTCCCCTAAACCCATTTTCCGTTTATGAATTTTAAGCCTATCTATCTGATCTACAACAAGTGCCGCTACTTCTATTTGCTTTCTTTTAAACCTTTTGGAAATCTCTAAAATAGTGTAGTTACTATTCCAAAGCTCCCGGAATTGGAACACCTCTCTTTGATCCCATAAGAAATCCACTTCTTCTAAAGCAACCTCAACTTTAAAAGCCGACATTTCAAACACTCCTTTAAAAAGCTAATTACTTTATCATTTCATTAGAAGTGGTTTTAACATGACCAACCTTACCGTTAACCCAAATTACAACTTGTTCACCAAAACCACTTGCTGGTGGATTAAATGAAAGGACTTCACCATCCTTTACCACAAGAAGTTTATTGCTTGTTACATCAATTTCTTTTTTCATATGTCCCTCTCCCTTTTTCTCACTTCAAGTACTTAACAACATCAGGCTTGAAACCACTTCCTAAATAAATCCTTACCGGAATAGCTTCCTTTTTATCTCTAGCCGCCTTACACAATTCCTCCGCTGTTTCCCAATTACAAGAGCTATCAATTGACCGTTCATATCGCCAAATTGCTATTGCATACTGTTCAAATAATTCATAGCGATCATCTGGATTCGTTTTACGTGGTAACTCATCTGTACATTTTGCATTCTTAGGAACATGAACCCGTACATCTGCATATGTAGTGCGTCCAGTTCCCCTTTTTACATTTGCTTTCATTACATCGAACTCGCAAATTGCTGGCTCTACATCGAAAATATTTAATTGCTTAGGCATGTACCTTCACGCTCTTTTCAAGAAGGTACAGTAATTCACTTGCCCCTTCCTTGCTCAAAAACATTCGACCACCAAGCAATTCCATGTTTGATTCGGAAACTTCACCTGTTACAAAGCATGACTTTTCATGTTTTCTTAAAACGATGTTTTCCCCATCAACATGAAAGTCTAGTGCCGTTCCTTCAGCAATTCCCAAAGTTCTGCGTAACTCTACCGGAATTACTACACGCCCTAGTTCGTTTACTTTTCTTGCAACACCTGTGTTTTTCATACCTTACTCCCCTTTAGTATTTTTATATTTATTTAACAACTCATCTAAACGCTTTTGGTTATCCTCAGTACCCTCACTTTGAGATTTCTGTGGTTGCTGTATTGGCTCATCTTCTTCTTGCTCACGTAACCAATCAGGTACAACTTCCGTTCGTTTTGAATAACCTTTACCAGTACGTTTATTTTTCCCCTTACTCATTTCAAATCGAGTATCTAGTGCAGCAACATCATTTAATGTTTTTACTTTTGCCTTTTCCCAACTACTTAAAATACTGCGGATATATCTCCACTTTGGTACATTCTCATCAATCGCTTTATTAACAGCGTGAGTAATTAATTCATTACCAAATCTATCGCAAAACTCACCTAATTCTTGGATTGCAATCTCACTTAATGGAATTCCTTTTTTAAGTAAAAAGTTGTAACTGATTTTAAATTCTTGATCAATTAATTTCTGAGAAGAAGTAGCATTATCATCATCATTTATATTTGTAGTAATCTCTGTAGTAATATTTGTAGTAATCTCTGTATTTGTCTTACGTTTTAATGTAAGAGACTCTTCCGTTTTATCATAAGAGGGTGTTTCTTTAGAATGTAAGACCCTCTTACTCTCTGTTGTAATAGGGCTGTTACGTTTCAATGTAGGAGGGGTGTCATTTCCCCAATACATAACGGATATTTTCTGAATCATTTTAGGTATAGGTTCAACATACATAACGTTATTGCACCTTGTCCCGTTAACAACAATCGTCCTAAATTCAATTTTTATAAGACCACGTTCTTTTAAAAAGTCACACGCGTCTTTTACTTGCCTTTTTGTAAATCCAAATGAATCGGCTAATTGTTGATAACTCTTTTGAAGCATGTCTGCCTTGAACTTTTGTTTATATTGAACTTGACTAGACTCTTCACTTCTTACTTCAGTAGGTTTATACCAATAAACGAATTCCCCTAAGATAGTAATTGCAACAATATTAGGTTTGCCATTATCTAACGTAAGTGTTTTAAACCACCCATGATCTATAACATTGCCACGAAAATTTATTTGTCCTATTTGTAATACCTTGTTGTTCATAGCCTTCACTCCTTTTCATAAAACCAATGTGCTATTTTCCTGCTTTCCGTGATATACTTATAACAAATTGTTTTTCTTAAAGGACCCACTGCCATGGGTCTTTTTACTTTGTTCTACGTCACTCCAAGCCCACCGTTTTATTGGTTCGTAAGTAATGTAAAGCAACAATACACTGCATGCGATAAACGTTGCGAATACTCCTAACGATGTTGTATCTTCCACTAAATCACCTCCTTTATCTTTCAGATAGCCATTGCAATAGAAATTCTTTGGCTTTTTGGGATGGAAAGTACCATTTTGAGCCAACTTTAAATTTAGGAAACCTTGGATCAAAGAAGAATTCTTTTTGAATCGTGTTCCAGCTCATACAAGTTCTTCTTTTTAATTCATTCGTATCCCAAAATACTAACTCTGCATCGATTTCTTTAACTTTTTCTTCAACTTTTGCTAGATAAAGAGTTCTTACTTCTTTTTCATCGACTTGAACACTAATCATTTTTCGGATCTCCTTTTCTGTAAAATTTTAATTTTGTCTATTAAGAAATATAATCATCTAATGAACTAGGTCTTTCTGGCGGATACCATCCTGCGATAAATCGCATAGCATTTTGATAATATTTCCTTGGAATTTTATCGTATTTAGCTACACCAAAATGTCTTTTCAGTGCGCCGTATATTCCCTGATACGATGCATTAACATAACCTTCTTTTTTAAGTTCAAAAACACGTTGTTTTACTTTTCGTTGCACAGCTCCTTTGTGTTGCTCAGTAAGCCATAGTTCGTTATCTACTAGAAATTTCATTTTCTTTTCCCTCCGTTCCGTCAGTTGTCATCTCGACAACATTTTGAGCAAAAAAAAGTTCGTTTATTGATACTCCAAGTGCATTTGCTAAGGTTGGTATCTTTTCAGCATCTAATCTTCTCTTGCCATTTTCTATAAAAGAAATAGCTGAAGCGTGGCTGAAGTCAAGCTTCTTAGCTAGTTTTTCTTGTGTTATATTTTTTTGTTTGCGAATATCTCGGACTCTGTTTCCAAATGTCATATCCGCCTCACCTCCCTCGGTTGTCATTTTGACAACTCCTTGATTTCATTATAGGTTGTCATTTCGTAAATGTAAACCCTATTTTGTCATTTTGTTAAAAATATTTTTACAGATAGTGAAAAGTTGTCAAAAAGTATATATACTGTAATTAAGCAAAAGTTGTGCAATGCACAGTAAAGCAGTGTAATACACCTTCAAATAAGGAAATGCACATTAGTAATGGGATATTATTTATAAAGGGGAATAATAAAATTATGAACTTAAACGAAAGATTGAAAGCGTGTCGCGAAAAGAAAGGTTACACACAGACTTTCATCTCAGACAAATTAGACGTAAACAAAGCCACTTTATCTAGTTATGAATCAGGAAGACGTAAACCTGACTACGAAACATTAACTAAACTAGCAGACATATACGAGGTTTCTATTGATTACTTATTAGGAAGAGCTATGCATCAAAAACTAACGGTTAAAGAAACAGAAGAGATAAGTAAAGAGACTAACGAATGGATGACGCTGATCAACCAACTTTCAGAGGACAACAAAGAGTTATTTAAATCAACAATTCAAAGCTTTATATCTAAAAATAAAACTCCGTGAGACTAATAATTGTCTACGGAGTTTTATTTTACTTTTTTTCTGTATTTGATAATTCTATTAGCATTTCACGGAGATGTTCAATATTTACCCCTTCAACTTTCTCCATTAATAATAATTCAGACACTAACTTCTCCATAATACGTTGTCCCCCTCAAAATGTTTATTTATCAACTTTATTAAGCCTAATTTGGAAAGTATTTGACCATACGGTCGATTCGCTTCCATTCCCCTTAAATTAGAAATGACACTATCAATTGTTGATAGTGTCATTTCTTTTATCTATTGAATTCCCATTATGTTGTGACAGAATCAGCCGCCTGTCCCGCCAGGATCAACTTGCATATATAGTACAGGCTGTTCTACTTTCGCAACCTGCTGAGTATCTTCTGTTTTTACTGCTGTAAAAGAAAAACAAGCTACAGCGGCAATTGCTAAAATCGATTTAATAATCTTTGATTTCAATCATTTCACCACCTTTATGTATGGCTCCATTATATCATTTTAAAGCCATTTTAGGTAGGAAAATATAGAAAAAATCCCCTGTTTTTTCAAAATCTGCTATGGATTCTTCGAAAAATTTTCCATCTCCTGTAGCAAGACCTTTATAGTACTTTTGGAAAGGGGAAAGACCACCATTTTTCTTTTCTAACTCATCTAAAATAAATACAGCCTCTTTCTTCTTACCTATTTTTGTGTATAGATGTGCTTTTTCAGCTAAACTTGATGGTTTTATTTTTTCAAGATTCTTTTCATGAACTATATTTAGAAAATCAAGTGTGTTTTTTATGAACCCTTTACGATTAAGAAGTTTCTTATTAGTTATGATCGGAAGAGTAGCGAAAGATTGTTCTAAAAAATAGTATGACTTCTCATAATCCATCATATACGTCTCAGCTAATGTACAATAAGCTAATGATTTCATACAATCATAAGGGTTTGTTTCATCATTTATAATTTCTAAACACAATTCCCTTGAAGTCTCTAAATCATTTCCTCTTTGTGCACTCATCGACTCCATTTCTTTTATTCGTAAGGAATATGATTTTTTAATGGTATCTTTACTAACGTCATTAATTAATGGTTTTAATTGATTTGTATATTGTGAAACCATTCGATAATCACCGAAGTTAAGTTGAGCATATATAAACGCAAAACCAGATAATATTTTAGCTTCGTTGTTAGACGTTTTGAATGAATTTCTCATCTTTTCTGTCTCTACAAAAAAATCATCATTAGATATCCTTCCAGATAGGCGAAGAGCGAGTAAATCATAAATGGCTGCTATTTTCTTATTTATTCTTGCGTTTTTCGTAGTTTTATCTGAATTCATTATTCTAGCGGTTAACTGTTTTTGTAGGCCGTATTCCCCGTACATATTCAAAACTTCCATTGCTACCCGTTCATTAACTGGTGTTAATTGTTCAAACATCTTTTTTATGCATTCTCTTCTAAAGTTAATATTATTAGGCTTATGTAGCCTCAAAGATTCTACAAAGTGCATAAAATCAAACTCGCTAGTTTCCTTAAAATAACTGTTTACAGTTGTGTGACTAACATCAAATCGTTTAGCTAACTTACGATTGGTGTAGCCATTACTATTTAAATCCTCATGCATGTTACTTAATAAACTCTGCATTATTTGTCCTCCTTGTGGACAAAAAGACACGTTATACCCATTTTTTAACTTTTGAGGAAAACGCGTCACTACATTCAAAAGATGTGTTATAATTTATGTAAGACTTGCAGTAAGTGTTTTCCCTACCCAGATTAGGGAAAGCGGTGTAAGAGTGTTAGCGCACTACTTGCACACGCTGTGAGTCTTTTTTGCGTCCTTTTATTTTATTATTTTCATAATATCACATTTTTTCCAAATTTCAGTCACTTAGTTATCAGATAATTGTTGAGAAAGTTAAAAATCAATATAATACAACATTCCTCTATAATGACTAAGGCTATTACTTATATATCTGTAATGCTTATGTACACATTTTACCATTAATTAAGCAAGAAAAGAACACCTGTTCTTGTTTTCGTTTCAAATAAATCAAACTAAACAATCCGAATTGAACAATATGATTGTTTTACAATCAATTATAGTATGTTAAATCTTTAAATACTATACTCGAATTATGAAAGCATTAGAAGTATTCTCACAAAATTTAAAAAAGCTTAGAAAGTCTAGAGATTTAACACAAGAACAACTCGGTTTAAAACTTAATCTGAGTCGAAATCAGATTAATAATTATGAAAATGCAATGTTTGAACCGAGTATGGAAACGCTTCTACAAATCAGCTCCTTCTTCAACGTACCGTTAGACACTCTTTTCAGCGGCTACGATCAAACAAAAGATAGGTTATTAGAGAATGCTCTCCATGAAGTTCAATTAACGTATGGAGCGTTAGAAGAACATCAAAGAGAGCGATTTTGCAAACAACTCATATTTTATTCAAAAGTCTTAGCGGAGACTGATGAGTTGTTATGATTTGATTTTAGAAGAAATCATTTCCATTTTCAAATTGTAAAATAAAAAGCACTCATCAGAGTGCTTTTTAAATACCTAATAATTGCTTTTTCTTTTCCTGAAACTCTTCTTCAGTAATAATACCTTGGTCTAACAATTCTTTATACTTCAATATCTCATCCGCTCCACTTATAGTTGCTGCAACTTGCGACTTACCTTTATTAGATAAGAAACCTTCAATGTATTCTTTAATTTCATCAGCCATTTTTTGTTCTTTTTTTACAAACATAACTGTATTTTCATCTTGAGTTGCTGCAAACACACCTTTTTTACTTTCTTGACTTCCCATGAAAATGAATTGTATATAACCACTTGTAAATCCAGCCTTTTTGACTTGAATTCCTGTTAGGTTATTAATATCAATGGTTTTTTCGCCGTCCAAACCATGATTCATAAAGTTAACAAAACCTTTTCTCTTTATACGGATAAAGTTTCCGTCAATAGTAATAACAGATTTCCCAGAACCTTTAAATTCAAACGTTTTATTCATACTTTCATCCCC
Organism: Bacillus sp. AY3-1; assembly: GCF_008368785.1. NCBI lineage: Bacteria > Bacillati > Bacillota > Bacilli > Caryophanales > Bacillaceae > Bacillus > Bacillus sp. AY3-1. The sequence continues at coordinate 47,428 of NZ_QORZ01000037.1, forward strand.
TATAAAAATATATATTATTTCATTAACATTATAACCCATTCCCTAAAATTTGGTTTTATGAATAGTGATATATATCCAAAATACTGATTTTATTAATAAAAAGGACACTTTAAAAGTGTCTCTTTTTGTTATATCCCAGTGCCAGGATCAAATAACTTTTGTTTACCCATTCCACCACCTGGTCCATATACAGATGACCATCCTCCTGGATCAGCTGTTTCGTGACCACCGGGGTCACCAATAAAACTCTTCATCTTTCCATTCCCCTTTCTGATTCTGAATACAAAATCATTTTAGCACGTACGTTCTATATATGTAAGTTTTTTTTTACAGTAATTAGGTTAACATGCTATTATTCAATTACAATTAATGTACAAGCTGTATGTTAACTGTAATTTATTATAAGGAGGATTATTATGGCTAGCTTTAGAAAAGTGAGCAACGGTTGGCAATATAGAATTAAATTCAAAGACCCCTATACTCACCAGTACAAAGAAAAAACTAAACGTGGCTTTAAAACAAAAAAAGAAGCCCAAATTGCGGCTGCTGAAGAAGAGCAAAGGATATTGAATGGTTTTGAAATCGAAAATGTCCCAACATCTTTAAAGTACTTTTTAGAAGATTGGCTTAAATTGTACAAAGAAAATACTGTAAGAAAAAACACGTTCATCCTACACAAAAGAAACGTTGAAAAACACATCATCCCGTATTTTAAAAATATAAATCTAAAAGATTTGAAACCGATGATGTATCAAAACTTTATTAATCATCTTACTGATCAAGGATACAGTAAGGGAACTGTAAAGATAATTCACCGAACTATGAATAATGCAATGTGTAAGGCTGTTAGTTTAAAAAAGATTGGAACAAACCCTTGTAATGATGTTGTAATTTCAAATAAAAACCAAAAAAAAGAGGAAGGTCTCAAGTATATGCGTACAGAAGACATTCCACGATTCTTAAAAGCATCTTATCAATATAATTACATCTATTATATCTTTTTTAAGACACTTATCAATACTGGAATGCGAAAAGGTGAGGCTGCCGCTCTTCAATGGAGTGACATCGATTTTAAAGAACAAACAATAAATATTACAAAAACATTAGATTTCCATGCTAAGATGGGTGAAGAATTATTTGGTGATACAAAAACGTTTTCATCCAGAAGAACAATTATGATTCCAGCTCCACTTGCTAAGGATTTGTTAAATCATAAGAAATGGCAAAATGAAAATAAATTAGTATTACAAGAAAGTTATAAACATGATTTAGATTTAATCTTCACCAGAACAGATGGTAATTTCTTACCGAAATCAACTTTATTCAACGCCTTTTCAAGAATTTTAAAAAAGGTTAACATACCTAGTCTTGATATCCATTCTTTAAGACATACACATGCTGTTTTATTATTAGAATCAGGCGCTAACTTAAAATATATACAAGAACGATTAGGTCATAAAAGTATCGAAATGACATCCAATGTCTATTCACATATTAGTGATAAAATCAATAAAGACTCTATTTCTGAATTTGAAAAGTATATGAGTAATGTTTTAGAGTAGAATTTTTTTTGGTATTTTTCGTGGCTGTTTTGTGGCTGTTTTTCATTTCGCAACCACATAACGTTGTAATTAGAGGTAAATAAAAAACCCTTGATACCAGTTGTATCAAGGGTTTGAGCCTCTTAGTATAGAGACATATATTGATCGCGTTCCCATTGGTGAACTTGCGTGCGGAAGATGTCCCACTCAATCTCTTTTGCTTCGATGAAGTGCTCAAGTAAATGTTCTCCTAGTGCACCGCATACTACTTCATTAGATTGTAATGTAACTAATGCTTGCGCTAATGTTGCTGGTAAGTCAACGATACCTGCTTCTTCGCGCTCTTCTTTTGTCATTACATAGATGTTACGGTCTACTGCAGCTGGTGGAGTTAATTTGTTTTTAATTCCATCAAGACCTGCTGCTAATAATGTAGCCATTACTAAATATGGGTTTGCAGCTGGGTCAACACTACGTACTTCTACGCGTGTACTAATACCACGAGATGCAGGGATACGTACTAATGGGCTACGGTTTTGTGCAGACCATGCTACGTAACAAGGAGCTTCGTATCCAGGTACTAAACGCTTGTAAGAGTTTACAGTTGGATTTGCTACCGCTGTAAATGCTGGTGCGTGTTTTAAAATACCTGCGATGAAGTGACGAGCATCATCACTTAATTGTAAGTCACCGTTTTGATCGAAGAATACGTTCTCACCATTTTTGAATAGTGATAAGTTACAGTGCATACCTGAACCGTTCACACCATATAATGGTTTTGGCATAAATGTTGCGTGTAAACCGTGTTTACGAGCAATTGTTTTTACAACAAGTTTGAATGTTTGAATGTCATCACATGAGCGAATTGCATTTGCATATTTAAAGTCAATTTCATGTTGCCCTGGAGCAACCTCATGGTGAGACGCTTCAATTTCAAAGCCCATTTCTTCAAGTTCAAGCACGATATCACGACGACAGTTTTCCCCTAGATCCATCGGCGCAAGGTCGAAGTATCCACCGTTATCGTTTAATTCTAATGTTGGATTTCCTTTTTCATCTACTTTAAATAGGAAGAATTCTGGCTCTGGTCCAAGATTGAAATCTGAGAATCCCAATGCTTCCATTTCTTTTAATACACGCTTTAAGTTGTTACGTGGATCGCCATCAAATGGAGTGCCATCTGCATTGTAAATATCACAGATTAATCGAGCTACTTTTCCTTTTTCAGCTGTCCAAGGGAAAATTACCCAAGTATCTAAATCTGGATATAAGTACATATCAGATTCTTCAATACGTACGAAACCTTCAATAGAAGATCCATCAAACATCATTTTGTTATCAAGAGCTTTTGTTAATTGGCTCACTGGAATTTCTACGTTTTTAATTACTCCTAAAAGGTCCGTAAATTGTAAGCGGATATACTTTACATTCTCTTCTTTCGCCAAACGGAAAATATCTTCTCTTGTGTACCTAGCCATTATAAATTCCTCCTTAGTCCCTCTAAACACCTTCAGAATCAGTTATCTTTAGTGAAAAAACCTTGAAATGTCACCTTGTCGCAATGAAGTCCGATTAAATCTACCTGTATGTTGTAGTTCATCTCGAAGTATTTTGCGAAGCTCAGTTTTTGAAATTTCTTTCGTTTCTTCTTTTACTTTCACTGTTTCTGTTTGATTTACTTTCATTAGTAACACTTGTTTAATACCAGCCATATTCAAGCCTTGATCTAATAAATCTTTAATCTCTAACAACTTATCTACATCGTTAAATGAAAATAATCTACGATTCCCCTTTGTACGGGTTGGAGAAACAAGATTATGCTCTTCATAGTAGCGAATTTGACGTGCAGATAATTGTGTTAAATCCATAACAATACCAATAGGAAACAGCGGGGCAGAACGTCTATCTTCTTTCATTGTTTCAGTTCCTCCTTCGCCTTAACTGCTTCTCATTTTATACCATGTTATGTTTAGTGTCAATAGATGTTAGCTTTTCTTACATGGTTTTTTATAAATTTTTTCATTCTTTTTTCTAATGAGATTAATCATTACTTTCACACGAAAAAAGCTGTCGAAATCGACAGCTTCCCCTTAAGAAATTGTTAATAATTCTTTTTCAATTAACGCATCAATTGCAGAACAAATCGCAATCTTCACATGTGAATAAGTTAACCCACCTTGCACGTAAGCAACATAAGGCGGACGAATTGGACCATCAGCTGACAATTCAATACTTGCACCTTGAATAAACGTTCCCGCAGCCATAATTACATCATCTTCATAACCCGGCATATAGTTGGCATATGGAGTGAAGTGAGAATTAATTGGAGATGCATATTGAATCGCTTGGCAGAATGCAATCATACGCTCTTTATCATCAAATTGAACAGACTGAATTAAATCTGTTCTTGGTGCATTCCATGCTGGTGATGTATTCATTCCTAACTTCTCTAAAAATGCAGCTGTAAAAATCGCACCTTTTAGCGCTTGTCCCGCTACATGCGGCGCTAAGAAGAAACCTTGATACATTTCTTGCAGACTGTATAAAGATGCCCCTGCTTCCGCACCGATTCCCGGAGATGTTAAACGATATGCACACGCTTCAACATACTGTTCTTTACCAACAATGTAACCACCAGTTTTAACAATTCCACCACCAGGGTTTTTAATAAGCGAACCTGCCATTAAATCTGCACCTACATGACATGGCTCTTGCTCTTCAATAAACTCACCATAACAGTTATCTACAAACACAACAACATCAGGTTTAATTTCTTTAACGAATGCTATCATCTCTTTAATTTGAGAAATAGTAAACGATGGACGAGTAGCATAACCTTTTGAGCGCTGAATCCCAATCATCTTCGTATTACTATGAATTGCAGTCGCAACAGCTCCAAAATCAACAAGCCCCTCTTCAGTAAGCGGAACTGCATTATAACCAATATTATATTCTTTAAATGAACCTACACCTTTTCCGCGTACACCAACGATTTCTTCTAATGTATCATACGGTTTGCCAGTGATGTACAATAACTCATCTCCCGGACGTAAAACACCGAATAACGCTGTAGAAATAGCATGAGTACCTGAAATAATTTGCGGACGAACAAGACCAGCTTCCGCTCCAAATACATCCGCATACACTTTTTCTAACGTATCACGGCCAATATCATCATAACCGTAACCTGTCGTCGGAATAAAATGCGAGTCACTAATTTTATGTTTACGGAAACTTTCTAACACTCGAAACTGATTGCTTTCAATTACTTCATCCGCGCGTTTATGTACTTCTGTAATCTGGCTCTCTACTTCTTTTACGATTGGAGCAATTTTTTCTCCATTTTTCAAACGATCAAACATTTTTATTTTCTCCTTCTTCCACTAAAAATCTCTTTAATTGCACATTAAGCGATGAATGAGCAAAAATATACCCCACGCAATTATATACAAATTTATCTTCCAGAAACTCCATCTTTATTAATAGCGTCTCCGTCTTTAATAGCGTTAACAACTTACCTTCACTCGGTGGAATTTCCACTTGATAACGATTCATTTCTTCCTTCATTTTCGTTTCTATCGCTTCTTTTATATGCAATAAATCACTTTGTTCAAAGGCACTAGTCATTAAGAAGTCACTTTTCGGAAACGGAATAAAGTTTTGATGTAATTCATCTTTTTTATTATATAACGTAATAATAGGAATATGATTAATTTCAAGTTCTGACAATAATTGTTTTACTGTTTTCTCATGCCCTACATAATTAGGATCCGCTGAATCAACTACATGTAAAATAACATCCGCTTCACCAGCTTCTTCTAATGTCGAACGAAAAGCAGCAATTAATGACGTAGGTAAATCTTGTATAAAGCCCACCGTATCAGTTAGTAATACTGTATAACCTGAAGGTAACTGCATCTTCCTTGTCGTCGGGTCTAGCGTTGCAAACAACAAGTTTTCTTCAAACGTATCTGCTTCCGTCAATCTATTAAACAGTGTAGATTTTCCCGCATTCGTATACCCTATTAATGAAACTTGAAATACTTTATTATCTTTTCTTCTCTCACGATATCTTTTTCGATGCTCCACAACAACTGCAAGTTGTTTCTTTATTTCATCAACGCGTGATCGAATATGACGACGATCCGTCTCAAGTTTCGTCTCACCCGGCCCTCTCGTTCCAATACCACCACCAAGACGTGATAAAGACAATCCTTGCCCCATAAGACGTGGCATTGTATATTGCAACTGAGCTAATTCTACTTGAAGCTTACCCTCCCTCGACTTCGCACGTTGCGCAAAAATATCTAATATTAGTTGCGTTCGATCAATTACCCTCGCATCTAATACTGAGGATAAATTCCGAATTTGACTCGGCGTTAATTCGTTATTAAATACGATAACATCCGGTTCTAATTCTTCCGTTAACATTGTAAGCTCTTCTAATTTACCTTTACCTATATAAGTCGCCGGATGAAACTTCGGTCGTTTTTGCGTTGTAGACACTAACAATTCTGCTCGTGCAGTCTTCGCTAGCGATGCAAGCTCTTTCATGGAATGCATAAACTTTTCATCATCATCTTGTGGCAATTGACAGCCTACTAATATGACTTTTTCTTTTTCTTCCATCAAATATGTTCACTCATCCTTTTCGAAATTTAAACCTTCTAATATAATAGCAGAGGAAGCACATTTCATCTAGTTAGCGGGGGAGAAAATTCATGGCATGGGAGATTTTTAGCATCATAGGCACAATCGCTTTCGCACTAAGCGGAGCCATTGTTGCAATGGAAGAGGATTATGATATTTTCGGGGTGTATATTTTAGGAATGGCAACCGCATTTGGGGGAGGTGCCCTTCGTAATTTATTAATCGGTTATCCGATTGTCGCGTTTTGGCAACAAGACATGTTATTCCAAATCGCACTACTATCAATGACGATTATTTTTCTTTTTCCTAATAAATTAATTAGACATTGGAAAAAGTGGGAAAATATCACTGATGCTATCGGCTTATCAGCATTCGCCGTACAAGGAGCATTATACGCTCAAAAATTAAATTTACCAATTAGCGCTACAATCGTAGCAGCTGTTTTAACTGGTATTGGCGGTGGTATCATCCGCGATCTTTTAGCCCGCAGAAAACCTCTCGTCCTTCGAGCTGAAGTATATGCCTTTTGGACGATTCTAGCAGGTTTCTTAATCGGTGCTCAAATTATTGTTAGCGATTGGGCTCTATATACCTTATTCATTTTAATTGTTTGCTTCCGCATGGTTTCTATTCATTACAAATGGCATTTACCGCATAGACGTATCGATACAAAAGAACGTTCAGTGCATAAATAGCAATCCAACCTCTTTACAGATCGTAAAGAGGTTTTTCTTTTCTAACGAGTTTTTCTTTACATAATGTTTATACTAATCCTCAAAGCGAGGTGAACACAAATGACAAACCACGTTAATAAAGGTGCTCAAAAAAGCTCAGTAGGTCAAATTGGACACGATTCTAATTCTGCACACGAAAAAAGCGCTAAAATGGAACGCTTCCATAAATCTTATCAAGAAAAAGCAAAAAAAGAGTAGCAGCACTTATACAAAAAACAGACGCACAGTTTACGTACTGTGCGTCTCCTCTTCAAGCATCAAATCACAACTTGATATCCCAATTAAATCATATTTATCATACGTATCCTCTTGCAACAACCGCATAGCCTGTGTACGAATCGATTTTTCAACAATATTCCGTACATATCTTCCATTACTAAACGATGTAATTTGCGATGAGTACTTTACAGCATGTAAATGATCTCTAAATTTCCATTCAGCCTCTTTCGATAACTGGTATTCACGTTCTTCATACATCCTCTTCCCAATTTCCAACAGTTGATTTACTGAGTAATCAGAAAATTCGATTATAAACGGAAAACGTGATTGCAGTCCTGGATTTAATGAAAGAAAGTGATTCATCTCTCTTGAATAACCGGCTAAAATCAATACAAAACCGTGTTGTTTATCTTCCATATGTTTTACGAGCGTATCAATTGCTTCTTTCCCAAAATCTTTTTCTCCCCCTCGGGCTAATGAATACGCCTCATCAATAAACAAAATACCTCCCATTGCTTTTTTTATTAAATCTCTTGTTTTCTGAGCTGTATGACCGATGTACTCTCCTACAAGATCAGCTCGTTCAGCTTCAACTAAGTGCCCTTTTGATAGAATATTCATCTCAAACAACAATTTCCCTATCATTCTAGCAACAGTTGTCTTCCCTGTACCTGGATTCCCTTTAAACAACATATGGAGTACTTGCTTCTCAGATTTCAACCCTATTTCTTGTCTTTTTTTATTCACATAAATCCAAGCATATATTTCTTTTATTATCTTTTTTATATCATCCATCCCAACAAGCTTTCCCATCTCTTCTTCAATTCTTTGCAACATCTCATGTTTCGTAGTAGTTTCACTTGAAATCACTGTTTTATTTTCTGCGGCCGGTAAAGAAATTTTCTTTCGATGATTTAACACAATGTTAATTTGATTATTATTTTTCTTTCGCATCGATTGTTCCATACAATCACCTCATTTTATCCCGCTATTTGCGAGCAGTAAGACTCCCACCTCAAAATTCAGCAAATATTAGGAAGTTAGGCGGCAGATAATTGCCCGTAAATGCCCGATTGGTGCAGGCTAATGATCAGCGATGGATTAACAAAATCCCACTGATTAAAATTTCGCTTTATCCACTCACCAAATATTATTATTCCTGTCTCCCTTGCAAATGACTATTTTCAGAAAAGTTTGCTATAATATAAGAAATAATGAAGGTGGTGGGACTATGGAGACAACGGAATTCCATGATACAATACAAGCCTTTTCTATTTTTTTATTGAATAAAGGCCGAAAACCTTCAACCATTAAACGTTATGTTTATGACATTGAAGATTTCGGACATTGGTTAAAAAAAAACAAAAAGCTCCCTTCCAGTAATATATGGGCTACACTTTGTACAAAAGACTATGAAGATTATTTTTTCGACTTAAAAAAGAATCGACATTACTCAGAGAAAACGATGCACCGTGTATTTATTGTATTAAATAGAATGCATCACTTTCTAAACATCCCTAATCCATTAAAGAATATGGAAATTTCTATCCAACCAGACCGCAGGCTTCGCGATGAAGATTTCATTTCATCTGATGAGGAAAAAAGATTAAAACATATAGTCTCTTCATTGGAAGGACTTTCAGAAAAACAACGTCCTGTGCGCCCTTTATTGATAGATCGTAATATCGTTATTTTAAACTTATTAATCGACTATGGATTATCCTTACAGGAACTTACAGCATTAACTCTGCATCACGTCCACTTTGAAACTAACACATTATCTATCCCAGCAACCGCAGGGGTAGAAAGAACAATTACATTAACTAACGAAGACAAAAAACAACTATATGCTTATTACAAAAGCATCCCTGAACCCGTTCGTCCAAAATATCATAGCCATGACCCATTATTTATCGCATTTGATTTTAATCGTGGAACATACAGATGGGTATACGAAAATGATGCACCGAAGGGATTAACAGAAATCGCTATCCAAAAAATGATTCGCCTTGAAGTATCTAGAGCTAATTTACGCAAAGGAATCTCAGGACAACACTTTCGTAACACCTATATTTTAAACTTAATAAAAAAAGAAACTCCGGAGTCAGAAATTATAAAACTAGCTGGATTCAAATCAAAAGTTTCACTAAAACGATATTATCAATACGCAGAAAATAGAAAAAACGCCTTA
>NZ_QORZ01000038.1:0-1158 GCF_008368785.1 Bacillus sp. AY3-1
TGAACCCCGAAAACGGGACACCAATCAAAACACCTAAACCACTTGTTCCCTAAATTCTTTAGGGGATAGGTGGTTTAATTTTTCTTGAATTCGCACACAATTGTAGTAATGAATGTATTCTAGCACAATCTTTCGCACAGTTGTGTTGGATACTTTTGTTATCTCTTGTGAATAGAAAGCTTCACTTTTCAAATGACCAAAGAAGCTTTCCATGACGGCATTATCATGGCAATTTCCTCTCCGGGACATGCTGGTGATCATGCCGTTTTCTTTGGCATACGCTTGAAATTCTTTTGCTGTATAAATACTTCCTTGATCCGAGTGAAGAAGAACATCTTTTACTCTTCGCCCTCTCATTGCTTGTTTCAATGTCTTCATCGCTAATGTCAGTGTTTGTGTTTCGCTGATGACACAACTAATAATTTCACGATTAAAGGCATCCATGATCGTTGATAAATACAAGGTACGCTCTCCAAATAAGAGATACGTCACATCTGTAAACCACTTTTCATTTGGTCTGGATGCATCGAATTCACGCTCCAATCGATGAGGGGCTACCATTGGTTCCGCACCATTGATATATTTCTTTTTCTTTCGACGTACTTTTGAAAGAATGTGATTTTGTCTCATGATTCGTAATACTTTTTTATGATTGACACACAGTCCCATTTTTTGAAGAGTAGCGGTCACTCTTCGATATCCATACCGAAATTTATGCCTAAGACAGACGTCCTTTACTTTCTCTTCTATATCATCTTTCCGATCTTCCGTTCGTTGTAACCAGCGATAAAATGTGGAACGGGGTAATTCTAATACGTTACACAATTCTTTTATCGTTATTTTTGTTTTTACATTTTTCCATAAAGTAACTACAGTTTCTGGTTTCAGCCCCTTTCGATTTCCAGATACTTTCCCCATACAAGTAATTTTGTTTTTAGATGCTTATTTTCTAAACGTAGTTGTTCTAATTCACTGAGCTCTTTTGGTCCTTTTCCATAAGAATATTGTTTTCCTACAGGTTGTTGAAAACGATACGTTTGATCTGTACGATACCATTTCATCCATGTCTTAATTTGGGAAACATTTTTAATTCCGAGTTTCTCCATAATTGTACGATTTGAATAACCATCTTTCTTCATTTCAATTACTTTCCACTTT
>NZ_QORZ01000039.1:0-23957 GCF_008368785.1 Bacillus sp. AY3-1
TTCTACCACTACTTGCTGCATTGGTTTCTCTTCCACTCGTGATTCTACCACTACTTGCTGCATTGGTTTCTCTTCCACTCGTGATTCTACCACTACTTGCTGTATTGGTTTCTCTTCCACTTGTGGTTCTACTGCCACTTGTTGCATTGGTCTTTCTTCCACTTGTGGTTCTACTACCACTTGCTGTATTGGTTTCTCTTCCACTTGTGGTTCTACTGCCACTTGTTGCATTGGTCTTTCTTCCACTTGTGGTTCCACTACTACTTGCTGCACTGGCTTTTCTTCCACTTGTGGCACTGGTGTTTCTTCTACTTGTTGGACAGGCTTATTCTCTACTCGTTCACTCATAGAAGGTTGCATTGCATTTACTCTAGCCGCATGTCTTTCCATTAATCGCGTTCTGTCTTGTTTCAACATAACAACATTAAATGGGACATGGCGCTTTTTCTGACGTTTTGGTTCTTCTTTTTGTACAATGGGTTGCTCTTCTGAGACCGGTGTTTCCTCTACAACTTGTCGTTCTTCTGCAATCCGTGCTTCTTCTACAGCTCGTTGTTCTTCCGCAATCCGTGCTTCTTCTACAACTTGTTGTTCTTCTGCAATCAGTGCTTCTTCTGCAACTGGTGCTTCCTCTACAACTCGTTGCTCTTCCGCAATCCGTGCTTCTTCTACAACTTGTTGTTCTTCTGCAATCAGTGCTTCCTCTACAACTCGTTGCTCTTCCGCAATCCGTGCTTCTTCTACAACTTGTTGTTCTTCTGCAATTAAAACATCCGCAAAGCTTTGAACATCTTTCTTCGCTTGTTCTTCAGCCTCTGCAACATGTATGAATTCATTCGTTTGTTCAATTGCTTCATTTAAAACCATTTCTTGCTGTGTTTCCTCAAGTGCTACAGGTTCTGCTTCTTCTGGCGCTTCTGCTTCCGCAATTACTTCCACTTCTTCTGATTCTTCTGTTTCTGCAATTACTTCCACTTCTTCTGACTCTTCTGTTTCTGCAATTACTTCCACTTCTTCTGACTCTTCTGTTTCTGCAATTACTTCCGCTTCTTCTGACTCTTCTGTTTCCGCAATTACTTCCACTTTGCTTCTGTTTCCGCAATTACTTCCACTTCTTCTTACTTTTCCGTCTCCTGACTCTTCTGTTTCCGCAATTACTTCCACTTCTTCTGGTGCTTCCGCTTCTGCAATTACTTCCGCTTCTTCTGGTGCTTCTGTTTCCGTAATTACTTCCACTTCTTCTGGTGCTTCCGCTTCTGCAATTGCTTCCACTTCTTCTTGTATTTCCACGACGATTGTTTCTTCAAGTTTTTCTTCTGCTTTGACAATCACTGATTCTTCTGGAGCTTGCTTTTCTACTTCAATAGTAGGTTGTTCTATTTCTGTATTGCGTTTAGTTTCTTCTGATAATATTGTATCCTCGTGCTCTACTTTAGAATCTACTAATTCTGTTTGTAGAATGTTTTTGGCCACTACATCACTTTCTTGCTTAGCATCTTCCATACGCTCAGCAATTGTTTGATGAGGTACTTCACCCGCTGGAACTGCCTGCTGTGCACTAATTTCTTGAACCACTTCTTTTTCTACTATAGGCTCTTGGCGTTCAATTTCATAACCGTTTTTCTCTAGCCATTGATCGACAACTGACTTTTCTTCCTTTTTACTTTGTTGATCTCGCTGATCAACGCCTTCATGACTGGAAGAATTCGTTGCTTGTCCTTCTGAGAAATCAGATAATGTATATCCTTTTTTCTCTAACCATGCATCAACGACTGATTTGCCCTCTACAGATATTTCAAGGTCTTCTCTTTCCTTTTCTTCCTCCTGCTTTTCTACCTTTTTCTCTACAGAAGGACGATTATATCCGTAAATTGGCGAAATCATTTCTGTTGGACGAAATGGTCTACGGTTACTTTCTTGCGAAGGTGCAGATGCCTTTTTTACGACAGGCTCTCGCTCCGGTTCATATTGTACTTCCGGCTCTTCATATGTAGAAACTACCTGTTCCACATACTGTCGTCTACTTCTTTCCACTTTGATTCCTCTTTGAGTAGGCTGATTTTCATATGTTACAACTTGAACAGGTTGTTCTTCAAAATGCCCTGTTGCTATAACATCCTCTTCATCGAACCCATTATCCGGTACTAATGGAAAACGGCATTTACCTGCATTCCTACTTGCCATTTGTGCTTCTCTTGCTTCAGTATAGTGGTTTACACGAGGAATTTTCGACTGACTTTCGATTTGCTTTGGTACTTCTTTATTTATCGCTGTTTGTTCTTCCTCTTTGTTAAACAGCTTTTTCATCCAATCTAACATGCTTACCACTCTTTCTACTAAATAGTAACATCCTTTATTGTATCAGCATTCGGCAAAAAGTGCAGGTAAAATTAAGCATGTCATATTTATCCATAATATTCTAATTTACGAGTGTTTTCATATGGAAAAACGCAGCCTTACATGTAAGACTGCGTTTAAGCTTTGCTCTTCCGATATTCCTCTACACTATCCGTTACACTTTGCAATAAAGAATTTACATACTGTGGGTCAGATAATTTCTTATCTTCTTCAGGATTTGACATAAATCCAAGTTCTAATAGTACGCCAGGAACCTTTGCCCAATTAAATCCAGAAAGGTCATCCCTGAATTTAATTCCATTTACTTTCACTTGATGATTCTCTCTCATTTTATTTACAATCGTTTGAGAGATTTGAAGACTTTCAGCATAAATCTCTTTCGTGTACGGACTTCCTTCTGCCGGCGTCAATACTGCAAATCCACTTTGATTCGGATTTTCAGAACCATCTGCATGAAGACGTAAAAATAAATTCGCCTTATGATCATTCGCAAATGTCGCGCGTTCTTTATTACTTATATCCACATCTTGTGACGTTCTCGTCATTAATACTTGTATTCCCTTTTCTTCTAACTTTTCTTTTAATACGGAAGCCATTTCTAATACAAGAACAGCCTCTCTTTTTTTCGTCACAACACCAGTTGTACCATCTGTCACTTTATATTTTTGCGTCGTTGCTCCTGGCCCGATCGGCTCCAAATTTAAATTTGCTTTTTGTTGATGCCCCGGATCAATAACAACAAGAAACTTTCCTTGTTTTTCATTACTCTCTACTTTTTGTTCATTATTTTGCAGCGGTTGCTCAGCTGGCTGCACTGGCGTAGCTTCCTCTTTCTTTTCTTCAGCCAGCACTTCCTTCTGCTCCACTTGCTCATTCGTTTGAACCGCTTGCGGTTCTTCTTTCTTTTCTTGTTCTTCTTGCTGCTTTTCTACTGGTGCGTCTTCCTTGTTATCTTTGTTTTTTTCCTGCATAGAAGATGTTACTTCTTTTTTCGGCTCTTCTTGCGAACAACCTCCCATATATATTCCAATGAATGCAATCATACTCATTATCTTTATATACTTCATACTTTTCTCCCATCACTTTGCACCGGTCTCAAAGTTTTTCTTATAATTGTTTTATAATCTCATCCATATTTCCAATATGAACGGGTTGCCACGTTTCTGTACCACGCTCTGCAGTATAAACTAGATAAGCATCATCAACTACATTTACGAAAACAGGATCCCCCATATCTGTTTCATATCCGATAACAATCCATTCCTCTTTCCATTTTCCACTTTCTTCACTTAATAATGAATTTTTATGTTTATCATATCGATAACCGATTTGTCCTTTTTCTAATTCATTTTCGCTAAACAAATATATTTCATAGGAACCTAGTTCGATATCTTGCTGTTTTGAAGTTTCAATTCGTTTCAGAAGTTCTGCGATTTTTAGTTGTTTTTTCATACGTCTATCCCCTTCTATTTTTCTGAATTTTAACTAGTTTGTTTATAAAATACAATATAGTTTTTGAGAAAAAAGGTGACATCCTTATATTATGAACGATTTTTTGAATATATCTGTCACAACTCGCAATATATCAATGATTCAACAGAAAAGAGAGGCTGTCCAAAAGGACAACCTCTCTTTTCTTACATCAATTAAAATTTGAACTCTTGTCCAACTTCAAAGCTATCTTCTAATACAAGAATACCTTTTTCTTGTGGAGCATCTGGAAGCTCTAATTCACGTGCCGAGCAAATCATTCCAGAAGAAGGAACACCGCGAAGTTCAGCTGGTTTAATTAGCATACCGCTTGGCATTACAGCGCCAATTTTTGCAACGACAACTTTTTGTCCTGCATCAACGTTCGGTGCGCCACATACGATTTGTAATGTTTCTGTACCGATTTCTACTTTACAAATGTTTAACTTATCAGCATTTGGATGCTTCTCTTTTTCAGCTACATAGCCTACAACAAATTTTGGAGAAAGATCTGCTTCTACTGTTTCTTCAAAGCCGTTCTTCGCTAAAATTCCGTTGATTTTTTCTACAAATTCTTTCGTTAATGTTAAGTTACCTGTTTCTTTTACTTCTAAGTAAGAAGACGCATTAAAGATGTTAAATCCTGCTGTTACATTGCTTTCACGATCGTATACGCGTGCAACATCTCCTTTGCGATCAAAAGTACGGTTCTCTAAAGTAATATCTTGTAAGGCAACAATTAGAGTGTCACCAATTCCTTCAAGGTTGTAAAAAACGTTCACTTCGTTCATCCTTTCTCTTTTCCATCTGTCTTCTTCCGATTCTTCGCTAAAATAAAGATTGGCTCGAAGTCTCCATCTTCATATACGAATGAAAGTGATGTAATCGGAACATGCCCTTCGGCAAAAAATTTCATTGTCATTTGTGCAATAATATCATAACCGATTTCGTTGACGATATCAGCAATAATTAATACATCTTGGTGAGGAACAGCAACAACCATGTCACCAGAAATCTTTTCACGCATCGATTGTAGTAGCGATTCGTTTAAAATACGCGTCGCATCATACCCATCATTTGTGTTTAAAAAGTAGAATGTATTCCCTGCTACTGTTTCTTGTTTAAATTCATAACCTAATGAGCGAGCGTTGAATAATGCCATTTCACGCACTTGTTGCTCTGTAAGTTCTAATTTTTGTAATAGACGCTCATCAATGAGTCGATACGTTTTATTCGAATCTAACGCGTAGTAAATACGTGTTTCCGCCGTATGATCCGTCATAATAAACGGATTTCCTTCTTCTGCTTGTTTCGGGAAAGAAGTAGAGCGAATAACAGGTAAAATTTTCGCTGCGCTATTTTCTTCTTTATGCATCGCAATTAACGCTTCTTGTACGTAATAAGCAACCTCTTCAATTGCTTTTTCTTTGTTCACTTCCCATTTTGCCACAACTCCTGGAAGCGATACGTTAATACCTTTTTTCGAGTCTTTTTGTTCTATACGTAGAACTTCTTTCTCGCTATCATACTGAAAGTCCCATTCTGGGCGAGATAATTTCTTCATTAACTCGTCTTTCATCTTTTTACTTGTCATCTTCATCTCTTTTTCCTCCCTTCCAAAAAAATAACCTCCCCCGCGAAGGTAGAGGTTGTTTTACAATTCAATTGGCAAATTGCCTTATTTTAAACCTTCAATGAACTCTTCGATTTGTTCTTGTGTTTTACGATCTTTGTTTACATAGCGACCTGTTTCTTCACCCTTATTGTACGCTACAAAGCTCGGAATGCCAAATACGTCTAATTTTACGCATAGATCAATAAACTCATCACGATCTACATAGTAAAATGAGAAATCACTATATTTCTCTTCTACTTCTGGCATAAACGGGTCTACAAAACGGCAGTCTGGGCACCATTCTGCTGAGAACATAAAGACTACATTCTCTTCATTTTTCAATTGTTGGAATTGCTCCATGCTTTCTAATGATTTCATCTATATTTCCTCCTCTAACGAGTGCATTTTTTCATGTTATAATCTTTCTTTTATACTACCATACATCGCGCATGGTGCAAGGTTTATGCTTGCTTTTCGTCATACTTATATTGCCCAACAAGTAACTTAACAACGTGTACAAATAATTCCGTGCGGTCGACATAATCATCTGTAAAAATACCGATAGCACCTTCGTGACTACGAATATCTTTTCTCTGTACAAACTCTTCCATCACTTCACTTAACTCCTTGCCATCTTCAAGAGGTACTAAAAAATCATCTGGTAACTTAATACGTGCACCGCCTGCAACGAATGTTTTACCGGTACTTGTTGCTAGCGCGCCCCAGTTACACATAAATAAACCGTGCTCCGTTTTCATTACGCCACCTTCTAATCCAATACCAATTTGAGCTTCTCCTTCTTGTAGCGCTCGCTTCGCTCTATTAACCGCTCCTTGCATCGTCTCTTCATCTGTAAACGGCTGGTTTGCTACCCCTGAAGGAACAGAAAGAGATGTAATTGTAACATCTTTCCAAACCTTCTCCACAGCACCAACTTTCGTTTTATTCTTCGATCCAACTACTACTTTCATTTCGTTCACCTCTATAAAAATTTATCATTTTGTTCCATCCAATATCCGCTTCGGCACAAATTAAGTACCAACCACTATCACACACCACAGTGGAATCCCTTCTACCTATAAAAGAAGATGGCTTTCCGCAATATTATTGGTCCTAAACAAAAAAAACAGGCTTCTTCTTTCTTCCTACCCGCGGTCTTAATACACCATTCGAGCACCTATTAAGCACTAACCGCCACCACACACCGCTGGTTCATCTATTCAACCTAAAAAAAGAAGGGTTTTTCGCCCTTCTTCTCCTACGCGTTATTCTTAATTGTCTCTAACGTCGTTTTATCCGTTGCTCTTACAAGCTTCGTAATGAGTTCTTTTGCTGCCGCATAATCATCAACATGTAAAATAGAAGCATGTGTATGAATGTAACGTGCGCAAACACCAATTACTGCTGATGGGATACCTGAGTTACTTGTATGTACACGGCCTGCATCTGTACCACCTTGTGAAATAAAGTATTGATACGGAATGTTGTGTGTTTCTGCTGTATCTAAAATGAATTCGCGCATTCCTCTATGCGTTACCATCGTACGATCGTAAATACGAAGAAGGGCACCTTTTCCTAATTGACCGAACTGCGTTTTATCACCAGATGCATCGTTTGCTGGACTTGCATCAAGCGCATAGAAAATGTCTGGTTGAATCATATTTGCAGCAGTTTGTGCACCGCGAAGACCAACTTCTTCTTGTACAGTCGCACCAGAGTATAATGTGTTTGGTAATGTTTCGTCTTTTAATTCTTTTAATAATTCGATTGCAAGGCCACATCCGTAACGGTTGTCCCAAGCTTTCGCCATAATTTTCTTTTCATTTGCCATCGGCGTAAACGGACAGATTGGCACGATTTGTTGTCCTGGTTTTACACCAATCTCAATCGCATCTTCGTAGCTATCTGCACCTATATCAATTAACATATTTTTTATATCCATCGGTTTTGCACGTTGCGCGTCACTTAATAAATGAGGAGGAATAGAACCAACAACCCCAATAACAGGACCATTCTTCGTCATAACTTGTACACGTTGCGCTAATAACACTTGACTCCACCAGCCGCCTAACGTTTGAAAACGAAGCATCCCGTTTTTCGTAATTTGCGTAACCATGAAACCTACTTCATCCATGTGACCTGCTACAAGAACACGTGGGCCAGTTTCGTCCCCTTTTTTCAGACCAAATACGCTACCTAAACCGTCTTGCACAATTTCATCCGCATATTTGCTTAATTCTTGCTTCATAAAACGGCGTACATCATGTTCGAAACCTGATGCACCTTGTAATTCTGTTAACGTACGAAATAATTGTAATGTCTCTTTATTCACGAAGTCCCCTTCTTTCAAACCTTAGTAGAATACCTCTTTTATTGTAACGAAATTTTCGAAATGTTTCTAGTTTCTTCTTTTTTAGCTGTATTTGCTTTATAATTATTATTGGTACACTATTTTTATTTTATAGAATTGAGGTGAATATATGAGCTGGAAAGGTTTAGTAGCAGGTCTTGGCGTTGGGTTCGCAGCTGGTTATCTTGTTGCAAACAAAGTACAAGAACAATCCCATATTTCTTCAGAAAAAGCATTGAAAATGGTGAAACAAGCATTAAGTCATAAAGGTGAAATTACTGGCTCTTGGGTACATATGGTTCCAGAGACATTTGAAAAATATGATGTCGCATACGAAGTTTATCGTGGCGGTCTTACAACGATGTTAGATGATATACAAGAACGATTTGAATTTTTAGTTGATGCTAAAACAGGTACTGTTTTAGAGGTTATAGCAGCATAAAAAGGAGGGTTCCCATTAGGTGAACCTCTTATTTTTTAATTGTGGATAGTAATTGAAATTATATGGGCGATTTTCCGAATATATCGACTTACCGACAAAAAACGAAAAGGAGACTGCTCCAACAGACTGCTGGAACAACCTCCCCTTTTTTATGCTTCTACACTCGTTTTCCGCTCTATTTTTTCTACAATATGCCCTTCCTCATTCCATTTTACTGCACGGTAATATGCGTCATGATAAAAAGTAAACCATGCTCCTTTTTCAGCGCCGTACTCCATCCACTTTTGCTTATTTTCAATTGATGTCATTGGATAATCATCGTATGCCATTACCCATAGTACATTTTGATGTGCGTGCGTCGGCAATAGGTCTGCTAAATGAAGCATCGTTTCACCTTTGCTTTCTAAAGCAATAACTGCATGTCCATCACTATGACCACCTGTATGCGCCATTTTTATTTCATCCGTAATTTCTATTTCTTGCTGGAATGTAACAACTTGATCTACAATCGGCTCCCAATTTTCCTTCCAATATGTATTGCGTGACCTGATATTTGGATTCCTCATTTCATTCCATTCCGTTTCGCTTACGTAAACTTTTGCATTCGGAAACGATGGTACAAGGTGATCACCTTCCCATTTCGTTAAACCAGATGCATGATCAAAATGCAGGTGTGTCATTAAGACGTACTGAATATCTTCAGGTTTTAAATCTAGTTTTTCTAATGATTTATAAACCGATGACTCTTCTGTTACACCTTGATTTCGCTTCATCTTCTCATTCAATTTACCGTTTCCTATTCCGGAATCAATGAGCATATTACCGTCTTTCGTTTGCAAAAGTAACGGATCTGTTCGTAAATAAATATGATTTGTATCATTATGTTTATATTTACGTGACCAAAGCACTTTCGGTACAACACCAAACATTGCTCCTCCATCTAAATGTGTGTTCCCGCCTTTTAGCCACGTCACTTTTATATCTCCAATTTGTAACTGTTCCATTTTTCATCCCCCTTTCTTTTTAATATTAACATAAAATTCCGATTATTTTAGTTACAAAAAAACCTATGCATTACTGCATAGGCTCTGTGCGATATTTTGCTTCAACTCGGTAAATACGATGACCTTTACTTGAGAATTTCTCTTCGTATTCTGTCATAATGTTTCCTTCATAATCACTATTATGAAGATCTAGGCTCAGGTAAGTTAATAACATACCATACTCAGCCATACTCATTAGAGAGTATTCAAATAAACCTTGGTTATCTGTTTTGAAATGAATTTCTCCGCCTTCTACTAACACTTCTTCATAATTGCGTAAAAATGTTTTATACGTTAAACGACGCTTCGTATGACGATTCTTCGGCCATGGATCTGAGAAGTTTAAATAAACGCGGTCAATCTCACCTTTTGCAAAGAAAACTGTTAAATCTTCAGCATCTTTATTAATTAACTTTAAGTTCGGTACTTCTTCTTCAATTAATTTATCAAGTGCATCTACAACAACACTTGTGAATTTTTCAATTCCAATATAATTAATATGTGGATTTGCTTTTGCCATATCATACATAAAGCGGCCACGACCTGTACCTACTTCGATATGAATTGGTTGTTCATTTCCAAATACTTCTTTCCAGTTACCAGCGCGCTCCTCTGGGTTTCCGATTACGATATGTGAATACTCATTAATTCGATCCATTGCATATGGTTTATGTCTTAAACGCATAGATGTCTCCCTCTCTTTACATAGCTATTTTAAAGGAATAATTCCTTCTCTCTGTTTTAATCAATCTCCCAAACAAAAAACCAAGTACGTACGAGCACTCGGTCCGTTTCTTTCAAGTATAAGATGTACCATTTTGATAAAAACTACATACAGCATTAAACATTCCATGACGAAACAGCTTTTTCTCGTACATTTGAAGAGAAAAACAATCGAAAGGATGATCCGTTCATGCCAATTAATCAACAACATCAATTAGAAGTGCTGAAAGATATTTTAGTCAATCACCAAAGTGATTGTTGCGGGACAGTTTCTGAATGCGAGCAATTAGAGCGTCTCATTCAATCGTTACTCGCAAACGATAGTATAAGTAGTGACGCTAAAGCAATGCTAAACGATGTATATTCTTATAGTCAATCGGGTAAATCTTCCTCTAATTTGGACAACCACATTTCCAATAATCAAGAACAACTTACTCAGTGGATTGCTGGAATGGACAATTTTTCTTAAGTATTACTCTGAAGCAAGTAGTTGCTGTAAATATTGATGCCAATATTCAGCTTCTGCTTGCTGTTTTTTTGTTGTGTGCCATTGCATAGACAAAATCGTTTGTGCTATTACATACCATCTCATACGCCTAAGCAGCGATTCATCCATTTCAATATCATAATATTCGAGCCACTCGCTCCATTCGTGGCGCGGAATGTACCAATATAATAACATACCAAGGTCTAGAGCTGGGTCAGCAATTACAGCTCCATCCCAATCAATTAAAAACAACTCATCTTCATCCGACAATAGCCAGTTGTTATGGTTCACATCACAATGGCATACAACGAATTCATTGTATTCAATATCTTTTAATGAATCCATTAAATATTGAAGGCCTTGCTGAATTGTTTCATCATCCCTTATATCTCCTCTTAAAACAAGTTGCAGTTGTTGTAATAACTCTTGTGCGTGAAGCGGTTGCTTCCCAAGTCTTTGAATCATCTGTACAAGCGCTTTAGAGGAGTGTATTTTCTTCAAAAGTTTCGCAACACGTTCTAGTTTCATATCCTCTGGCTCTAGCTTCTGTCCCGGAAGCCATTTTTGAGCAGAAATTACATCACCGTTCGTTACCCTTCTTGTCCAAAGTAATTTTGGAACAATTCCTTCTGCTGACAATACCGCTAAAAAGGGCGATGTATTCCGCTTTAAAAATAACTTCTGTTGTCCGTTTTGCGCAATATACGCATCGCCCGTTACTCCACCAGCCGGTACAAGACTCCACTCTTTTCCTAATAATTGTTCCAACCATTCCATATTCATTACCCGTTAACAAATCCTTATCTTTTATAGTTATGAAAAGAAAAACCGCAACATTTCTACACATGTTGTGGATTCATATATTTTACTGTAAATGAAAAGAAAACTTGGCATAAGCCAAAAACTCTCTATTTTATTTTACAAAACCAGTCATAGAATGACAACTTATCAAAATCGTCACCTTTGTCAATTCTACATTTATTACATTCTCATCGTCAAGTAGCGATTTGTCACATTATCGTCAATATATACGTGCTAATCGGAGCCAGCTGAAGTTCCTTTCCTCTAAATGAAGAAATTGGCTCTATTTTCGCTTGCTTTTCGTTTACTAACACATGCCACGTTTCTTCTTTCGGAAGTTGCACCGTTTTAGCTTCTAAACCGCTATTAAATAAAACTACAATCTCTTTCCACAGTCCAAACGATTCTGCATGCCCTAGGTGATATGCAAGTACTTCTGGAGAGGTTTGCAAAAAAGTCATGTGCTTTTTTATAAGGTCTGCGTTTTGTAATCGGAATGCTCCGTGCTCTTTACGAATCGCAATTAAACCTTTTATATAGTTAACGGTCTCTATCTCGTTCTCTTTTTGATCCCAATCTAATTGATTAATTTCATCATTTGCATTATAACTATTTTCATTTCCTTGCTTCGTACGATAAAACTCTTGCCCAGCATGTAAGAAAGGAATACCTTGCGAAAGAATCACCATTGCGCTCGCTAGAAGGTGACGTTTTTTCAAAATCTCTTCTGGCTCTTCATTACTGCGCATTAGTTTATCCCACATCGTCATATTGTCATGACATTCTACATAGTTAATGCTTTGCACAGGCTCTAGAAACAGACCTGTTTCTTTCATACTCAAAAGACTTCCCGATGCTATATACTGCAAATGATTACAGTCTACATGCCCACCAAATGCAAAACCACGTTTATTTATATGAAAGGTACTCCCTTTTATCCCATCACGAAATTGATCATTAAATTGCGCAATATGCGGCATTTTCTTTGCATTATTTAACGTTGCTTTTTCCTCTAGAGGAAGTGGTGTTTGTAGCTCCCACCCTTCTCCTAATAACAATGCATCTCGCTTTATGTTTCGCACTTCTTTTTCTATTATATTCATTGTATCGACATCTAAAATTCCCATTAAGTCGAATCGGAATCCATCAACATTGTATTCAGTAAGCCAATATAAAATAGACTCTACAATGAATTTCCTCATCATTTTCCGTTCAGATGCTATATCATTCCCGACTCCCGTCCCATTAGAAGGCATGCCATCTTCACCATGACGAAAATAATATCCTGGGACAAGCTTTTCAAATGATGATAGCTCTCTTTCATACACATGATTATATACAACATCTACAATCACTCTAATACCGTGCTCATGAAATGTTTCAATCAGTTGCTTACACTCTACTATCCTGTTATACGGATCAGAGAGGTCTGTAGCATAATATCCCGTTGGCGCATTGTAATATAATGGATTGTAACCCCAATTATATGCAGCGGAAGGATTCGCCTCATCTACACCACCGAAACAATATAAAGGCAATAATTCAACATGTGTAACACCCAAATCTTTTATATGAGACAAGCCTGTTAACGTCCCATTCCGCCCTGTTGTTCCTTCTTCCATTAACCCCTTATATGTTCCTTTTCTACTCACTCCGCTGCCCTGATGAATAGTAGCATCACGAATATGCAGTTCATACAATATGGCATCTGTCATTGCCTGTAATGGTGGTAATTGCTCTCGTCTTGTTACATTTGTCTTTTCCAAATCGATAACAACGCCGTACGTCCCATTTACAGTCACTGACTTTGCGTAAGGATCCACAGCTTCATTCCATATTAAATTAATACAAACAAGAAATGTATACTTTGCTCCGGCTAAATCGCCTTGTAATGTATGAGTCCAAACCCCATTTTCTCCTCTATGCATTTCATGATCGGTATATTCTTTATCACTTTTATAAATCCTTACTTTCGCAAGCCTCGCAGTTGGAGCCCATACTTTAAATGTCGTTGCTTCTTTTTGATACACGGCTCCTAAATCTGTACCTTCGTAGTAATACTTTTCATCGAAAATCGCTGTTCTTATGACAGCACCTATTTGTAAATCTGTTTCTTCATTCCGTTCATCTCGTACTGTATAATACTTCCCCACATCTAGCGGCTCTTCTATAAAGCACTCATACTTCGTTGCATCCGGAAGCGCAATTGTATGAGAAATCGGTAAATCTTTCACATTACTTCCTTCTTGCAAACGAAATGTCCGGCTTGTTCCATACGCGTGTGGGAGCAAAATTGTAATTTTATTCATTTCATCTAAATAGGCATCAAATGGACGTTTTACTTTCAACATAAAAAAATCACCATCATTCTTAAAATTAAATGAAACGAGCTGCAAATGATAAGGCTTTTCTTATCAGCAAGGCTCTATACAGTAACACATTATTCTCTATAGTATATTCACCTGTATAAAAAACGTTTTCATACATTCTATTTTTGTAATTTTATTTCAGCAATCGCTTTATACTTCGGTGTCTCCTTCACATGAGATTCGTATAAAGTAATCGTATCCGCTTGAAATGATATTTCAGGCACTTCCTTTATATGTTCTAAATCAAACTTCTCTTCTCCTACCCATTTACGAGCAACAGTAATATGCGGATGATACGGGCGCGTTTCTAAAGACAATCCATTCCCTTCACAAATAACGTGTACTTGCTTTTGTAATTGAAACAAATCGTAATTCTCACTTACCTTCGCCCAAAAAATACGCGGTCTATCTTCCATACCGAACGTTGAAAATCCTTGCAATGTGAACGATAGTTCTTTCATTTCTGTAAGTGTTTGTAATCCCTTCTTTATTCCTTCTAATTGTTCCTCTGTCGCACTACCTAAAAATGAAAGGGTAATATGATAATCTTCTTTATGTACCCACGAGCGAAATGGCAATTTCTCTTTCATTTCCTCTTTATAGTTAGACAGCACTTCTTTTATATGATTTGGTAACGTAATCGCGACAAAATAATGCGGCTCCATGTACATCTTCTCCTTCTTTCTATTGTTGCTTTTCTTTCTTATCTCATTCAATTAAATAGAATCAAACTTCCCTACAAGTCTAACCAAGTTAGGGTCGCGTTAATAAATTGAAACTTTAATCAGTGGGGTTTTGTCCATCCCCTACTGATTATCAGCCCTCACCAATCGGGCTTTTACGGGCAGTTGATCCCCACCTAACTTCTTCGCTTTCGCTAAATTTTAAAGTGGGGGTCTTACTGCCCGTTAATGCGGGATAAATGAAATTATATCAATATCTCGACAAGGGATATCGACTTAACAACAAACGCTACGTAACAGAAAACCGTCCCAAAATATGTATTGGGACGGCCTCTTCTTATTTATATATCCATTACTTCGCTAATTCATGAATTGCTTGCGCGTAAATTGCTGTTGCTTTTAATAAGTCTTCAATTTCAATGTACTCGTCTTTTTGATGCGCAAGTTCTTCTTTTCCAGGGAACAACGGACCAAACGCAACGCCAGCTTTCAATGAACGAGCGTAAGTACCGCCGCCGATTGCTAATAGTTCGGCTTTTTCTCCTGTTTGTTCTTCATATACGCGCTGCAACGTACGAATTAACACGTGGTCTTTATCAACATGATGTGGGCGAGAGTTTGAATAATCCGCCACTTTAAATCCATGATTACCAACGTATTCTTTTAACTTGGCAATCATTTCGTCAAAGTTAGTCGTAACCGGGTAACGTACATTTAATCCTAAATTACCACCATTCTCTTTCGTATAAGAAAGGCGACCAACATTCACAGTTAACGGTCCGCTAATATCGTCTTTATAAGAAATACCAGCTTTCTCTCCTAAAATATCTCCTTTAAATGTTTCTGTTACAAAGGATGCAAATGAAGACCCTTTTCCATCAAGAGCAACTGTAGTTAAGAAGTTTGCCAGTAATAAACCTGCATTCTCACCCTTCTCTGGAGTAGATCCGTGAGCTGAAATCCCTTTGATTTGCAACGTCACCGTATTACCTTCTACAATTGCTTCACCTATTTTTTTAGCAGTTTGTAAATACTCTTCATATGCTACTGTAAGTGCATTTACATCTTCTCCTGTAATAATCGCTTCTGCAAAATCAGGAACCATATTTAAACGGCGACCTGATTCAAATGAAACAAGTTCATATGTACCTTTCTTTTCTTCACTACCACTTTGCACAACTTGTATATCAGAAATTCCTTTTTCTGCATTAATAATTGGAAAATCTGCGTCTGGCGCAAAACCGATTGTTGGCATTTCTTCGTTTTTAAAGTAGTGATCTACACATTTCCAATTGCTTTCCTCATCTGTTCCTAAAATCATGCGAACGCGTTTTGAAAGAGGCAAACCTAATTCTTTCACAATTTTCATCGCATAATAAGCTGCCATCGTTGGGCCTTTATCGTCAATTGCACCACGTGCAAAAATCTTTCCATCGCGAATATCTGCACTATATGCCGGAGTCGTCCAGCCATCTCCTTCTGGCACAACATCAACGTGACAAAGAATACCTACTAACTCTTCTCCTTGTCCCATTTCAAGATGACCTGCATACCCTTCTAAATTTTTAGAAGCAAAACCTTCAGTTTCTCCTTTATGTAACATGAAAGATAAAGCTTTTTCTACACCTTCACCGAATGGTGCGCCCTCTTTCGCTGATTCTTCTTCCCATACACTTTTAATTTGTAAAAATTGTTGTGTATCACAAATTAAATCATCTTTTCGTTTTGCAACTTCTTCTGTCCAATTAATCGCTGACATCACGCATCCATCCTTCACTATATTGTTTCTTTCATCATAACAAACCGAAATCTCTTATGCCATATACGAAACTTAAATACCTAACAATTGTAATATTTCAGATATTTCTTATTAGTTTTTCTTTTATTTTTCTAAAAAAATTTGCAGGAATTTGGCGTTTTACGTAGAATTTTATGTGTTAGTTGACTGACCATATATACAATGTCAACTACCAATATTTTTCTATATGAATATTTGTTAAATTTCTGTAAAATTTAAGTAGATTAAAGCATGAATTTTATCATGTAGAGTACAATGGTAGTAACGACCTTCTTTCCTGAATGGGGTCAAAAAAACTAGTAGAGGAGTGGTTTTCTCTTGAAACCTACAACTACTCGTATGCTAACACGCATTAAATCAATTTATATGTACATCAATGAAAACGGAACGGTAACGACGAAAGACCTTGTAGATGAGTTCGGGATCACACCGCGAACGATACAACGTGATCTAAATGTGTTGCAGTTTAATGAACTCGTGTATAGCCCTTGCCGCGGTAAGTGGACAACAACAGGAAAGAAAGTGAGAATGACCTCATAATGAACAAATAATTGTATGTAAATAAATACATACCCCTTTCTAACTCGTTAGAAAGGGGTCTTTTCTGCGCCAAAAACAGCACTATTTCTCCGTATCTACTTGATATGTTTTTAACATTTCTACTTCTTCATCTGATAGCTCTCGGTATTGTCCAAGTTCTAGCTCTTCATCTAATACTAATGGTCCCATCTCTGTTCTCTTTAGGTAGACTACTTTTTTCCCTACCGCTTCAAACATACGCTTCACTTGATGGAACTTTCCTTCTGTAATTACAAGCTCGATTTCAGAAATCTCATCGCTTTTTAATATTGTAAGTGCACCTGGCTTTGTTTCATAGCCATCATCTAAAATAACACCTTTAGCAAACTCTTTTACATCCTCTTCTGTTACTACTCCTGCAACGTGTGCATAATATTTTTTCGGCACATGCTTTTTCGGAGATAACAATTGATGTGATAACTTCCCGTCATTTGTTATCAATAAGAAACCTTCCGTATCAATATCAAGTCGTCCAACTGGGAACGGATCAAAGATTGCGTCTTCTAACTCTAATAAATCTATTACCGTTTCATGATTATCATCTTCTGTCGCTGAAATAACGCCTTGTGGTTTATGCAACATTAAATAAACAAACTCTTTATATTCCACAACTTCTCCGTGAATCATAACTTCTTGCTCTTCTACATTTACATGAACCTTCGCATCTTTCACTGGCGTTCCATCAATTTTCACAACGCCGTCTTTCAATAATTTCTTTACTTCTTTTCTACTTCCATATCCCATATTTGCTAATAATTTATCTAATCTCACGTTTTTCACCTTCTTTGTTTATCATAGAAAAGGGGACGTAATTACGCCCCTTTTGATTTCAACTTTATTTTGAATCTATTGCCAAGTTTACGTTGGATTTTCTCTAACGCTTCTCCGCCAAATACTCGTTCAAGTACTCCTGTGCGAATTGCTAACAATCCATACACAAGACCACCAATACCTGCACAAACCACAACTGTAATAAGAGCACCCATTCGGCCATCAGGTGAGATCATGAAGGACAGAGTCCATTGTGATAACTTTACAGCAATGACCATTACAAGTGTTAATACTGCAATTTGGAAAGTTCTCTTATATACAACACCAAATGAATAGTGTACATGTTTTTTGATTTGTCGATTCGTATACCATACGGAAGCTAAGAATCCGACTGCAGTTGCTAAAATCGCTCCAACTGTACCGAAATAACGAATAAAGATTACGTTACATACGAATTTCAAAATAACACCCATAATAAGCGCGACAATCGCATGTTTTTGTTGATTGATTCCTTGCAGAATTGCTGCTGTTACTGTAAATAAAGCGAATAACAACGCAACCGGTGCATACCACATTAATACTTGTCCACCTAGTGGATCTGAGTCATAGAACGCAGTATAAATTGGATATGCAAGTGTTGAAATACCGACAACTGCTGGCAATGTTAAGAACATATTTGCCTGGAATGTTTGTGTAATTTGTAACTTTAAATAGCGGTATTGTTTTTCAGTAAATGATTTTGTAATCGCTGGTACAAGCGTTAAACTAAACGCTGTTGCAAGCGATACAGGAATCATAATTAATTTATGCGTCCACATTGTGAAAATACCAAGCGCTCGCTCTGCGATATCACCTTGGCCAATCGCTTGCATAATTGAGTTAAATGTCAATGTATCAATTTGTTGATATAAAGGAATTGTTAACCCAATTACAACGTAAGGAATCGCATATGCAAATAATTCTTTAAATAATTGAACCGTACTCACTGTCGATTCTGGTACAGTTTGTTCAATTAAATATTGATCCAAATGTTTTTTACGTTTTAACCAGTACCAAATGAGTACACCGAGCGCTCCAACTGCTGAAACGAACGCAGCAAATGTCGCTACCCCAACTGCTGTTGCAACTGTACCGCCAAGTACTTTAATAACGATAAAACTACCCACTAATAAAAAGACGATACGAATAATTTGTTCAATAATTTGCGAAACAGTAGTCGGTCCCATCGATTGGTGACCTTGGAAATAACCACGAATTAAACTCGCTGCTGGTACAACAATAAGTGCAAAACTTACAAGACGAATAATCGTCGTAACTTCTTCTACATTACTGTGTATACTTTGTTTACCAAGCATTGCTTCTGCAAACAGTGGCGCTGTCATGTATAGAACTAGGAACGAAAGAACTCCTGTTACTATCATCATAACCATTCCCGAACGGAACATTCTCCGGCTCGTTTTATAATCGCCAAGCGCATTATATTTGGAAACAAATTTGGAAACAGCAAGCGGCACCCCTGCCGTTGCAATACTTAAAAAGATCGTATATGGAATGTATCCATATGTATAGAGCGTTCCGCCTTCTGTACCTACTAATGCATGAAACGGAAAGACGTAAATCATGCCTAAGAACTTTACTAAAAATGTCCCTAACGTAACAATAAGCGTTCCGCGCAGAAATTTCGAATCGGACATACAAAAATCCTCCTACATCTACATAAAGTGAAACTTTAATCAGTGTGGGTGTTCTTCCCCACTGATTATTAGTTGAACTATTCGAGCATTTACGGGCTACCAAATTCCCTTTTTATTTCTCTTACATCTTAAGGTTTTTGTCTTATTGCCCACAAATAGCAGGATAGTGCTGAACTCTAACTTTTGTATTGTACCACAATTCTCTCCTTAAGCAGTACTCCACTCTATTTTTCTTTTAAGGGAAAACATGCTATTCTTTTAGGCAGGAAATGTAGAAAATGAGGTCGATATATTATGCATTATGATGTTATTGTCATCGGCGGCGGGCCTTCTGGGCTAATGGCTGCAATCGGTGCTGCAGAAGAAGGCGCAAGTGTCTTACTTCTTGATAAAGGAAATAAACTAGGGCGTAAACTTGCGATTTCTGGTGGTGGTCGTTGTAACGTAACGAACCGTCTACCACTTGATGAGATCGTTAAACATATACCAGGAAATGGCCGCTTCTTATACAGCGCTTTTTCTATTTTCAATAATGAAGATATTATTACATTCTTCGAAAAGCTTGGCGTGCAACTAAAAGAAGAAGATCATGGTCGCATGTTCCCTGTATCAAATAAAGCACAATCAGTAGTAGACGCACTTTTAACACGATTAAAAGACTTAGGTGTAAAAATCCGTACGAATACACCCGTTGAAACAATTGAATATGAGAACGGTCAAACGAAAGCAGTCGTACTGCAAACTGGCGAAGTGTTAGAAACGAATCATGTCGTTATCGCTGTTGGCGGAAAATCCGTTCCTCAAACTGGCTCTACTGGAGACGGATACGCTTGGGCTGAAAAAGCTGGGCATACAATTACAGAGCTATTCCCAACAGAAGTACCAATCCTTTCAAACGAACCATTTATTCGTGATCGCTCCTTACAAGGTCTTGCTTTACGCGATGTTAACTTAAGCGTATTAAACCCGAAAGGAAAAGCTATCATTTCTCACAAAATGGACATGCTCTTCACTCATTTCGGCCTATCTGGTCCTGCCGCTCTTCGTTGTAGCCAATTCGTCGTGAAAGCACTGAAAAAGTTTAAAACGAATACGATTCAAATGAGTATCGATGCATTGCCAGAAGAAAATAGTGAACAACTATTCCAGCGCATGCTGAAACAAATGAAAGAAGATCCGAAAAAAGGGATTAAAAATGTATTAAAAGGTTATGTTCCTGAACGTTACTTCCTATTCTTATTAGAAAAGAATGAAATTGATGGCAGCGAACAAGCTGGACAAGTTTCTCACGAGAAAATTCGTGCACTTGTGAAAGACTTTAAAGAGTTTACTGTGAATGTAAATGGTACGCAGTCAATTGAAAAAGCATTCGTTACTGGCGGCGGCGTATCCGTTAAAGAAATTAACCCGAAAGAAATGTCTTCTAAATTCACGAACGGCGTATATTTCTGCGGAGAAGTTCTTGATATTCACGGTTATACTGGCGGCTATAATATTACATCTGCTCTCGTTACTGGTAGAATTGCCGGAACAACAGCTGGAGAAAACGCAAAAATGCAATATTAAAAAAAGAAACAGGGCTTCCTGTTTCTTTTTTTATAGGTATATGAAATTATATCAGCGTTTCTACAATTATATCGGCGATTCCTCGAATATATCAGCGTTTCTACAACATATATCGGCGATTTCTTAAATATATCGACTTAGCGACAAGGAACGACAAATATACGCTCCTCCTAACTTCCCATTGCTTTTTTGTTGCTTTATATACCTTAGTACCTTTATATTTTATATTGTTGAATATTTGAAAAAGGGTAAGGGGAAAAAATATGAGAAAAAAAGTCATGATGTCTTTAATGCTAATGACGTTTCTTTCTGCGGTAGAAGGAACGATTGTTAGTACAGCGATCCCTCGTATAACGAGTGATTTGTCAGGCGTCGAACTTGTTAGTTGGGTATATGCAATTTATATGCTTGCAACAGCTGTTTCGACTCCAATATACGGAAAGTTAGCTGATTTATTCGGCCGTAAAAAAGTTTTACTCATCGGAGCTACAATCTTCTTAATCGGTTCTGCGCTTTGCGGAGTCGTTACATCAATGGAACAATTAATCTTCTTCCGTGCTCTTCAAGGTATAGGTGCTGGTGCTGTTATGCCGATCACAATGACGATTATTGGAGACTTATATAGCGAAGCGAGAGACCGCGCGAAAGCACAAGGTTGGATGAGTGCCGTTTGGGGTGTATCGGGTGTTATCGGACCGTTAGTCGGTGGATTTTTAGTTGATTCTCTATCTTGGCGTTATATTTTCTTCTTAAACGTCCCATTTGGAATTATCGCTTGCTTAATGATCGCCATTTACTACAAAGAATCTATTAAGCCCGCTAAACACCATATCGACTATCTTGGTGCAACAGTCTTCTCATTAAGTACGATCGCTCTACTATATGCATTATTAACAGGTAGCAGTAAGCAAAACTGGGGCGACATAACAATTATCGGCCTATTAATCTTCGCCGTCGTTTCATTCATTATTTTCTTATTCATCGAGAAAAAATCTCCGGAACCATTAATTCCGCTAGCACTTTTCTCTAACCGTACATTATCTACAATAAACATATTAACGCTCATTGCTGGCGCAATGATCATTAGTATTACAATGTACCTTCCAATTTGGAGCCAAGGTGTATTAGGAAAAAATGCGACAGAAGCCGGACTTATTTTAATGCCAATCCCTGTTATGTGGACATTTGGCGCTATTTTCTCTGGTAACTTAGTAGGCAAATTAAAAACGAAACAAATCATTTTACTTGGAGCTAGCATTTTATCAGTCGCTACATTCTTATTATTTACATTATCAACAAATTCACCATCGTTCCTTATTTATGTAGCAGTCGGATTATTCGGATTAGGAATGGGGCTTGTGACACCGATTTACATGGTAACAATTCAAGCAGCCGTACCAGCTCATACACGCGGAACAGCCGTTGGTTTAAACACATTTATTAATACATTTAGCCAAACGTTAGGTGCTGCAATCTTTGGCACAATCTTTAATACGATGATTCATGCACGCGGTATTCAAAACCTTGATCTTGTATCTGGTGGCGGACACGGAGGAACTACAGCAAACGTAGTAACCGAATCGCAAGAGGCATTAGCATCAAGTGTACACGTCATTTATATGAGTACTTTCGTATTAGCAGTATTTACACTAATTATCGCTTGGATTTTATTGAAACCAGCTACTCAAACAAGTGAGCAATAATAAAGAGGATGACCATCTCGGTCATCCTCTTTTTATTCTTCATTCTCCACAATATGTTTCAGCATAGATAATTTATTATCCCAAAAACGTTCATAATATGAGAGCCACTGTTGTAATTCCTCTAATGGTTCTGGATGCAAACGATATATCTTCTCTCTTCCGCTTTTTCTTCCGCTTACTAAATTCGCTTCCGAAAGAATATGAAGGTGCTTTACAACCGCAGTACGACTCATCGGAAAATGATCCGTTATTTTGGAAATCGGTAACTCTTTATCACTTAATAACCGTATTACTTCTCGGCGGGTTGGATCAGCAATTGCTTGAAATACATCATATTTCGCTGCTGATGAAGACACTTAGCCTTCAACAACCTTTTTCAGTTTTTCATTTACAATCGCTACCCAGCCGCCACTCATTCTATCGCGAATAATAGAGCTCTTCGCATTCGCTTTCGGAAGAATTTCATCAGGATGTTTCCAGCCGCCGTGAATTAACGTAAATTCTGTTTTATTATCTCCTAGGTCTTTCAGATTAAATGAAACGACCCAGCCATCTGTATCCCATGAGAAAGATAGATGGTTTGGTTCATCAATTTCTAACACTTTACATGGGGATGGGCCAAATGGTGATTGCACATGAAATTCATGTCCTACCTCTAATGCA
Organism: Bacillus sp. AY3-1; assembly: GCF_008368785.1. Lineage (NCBI taxonomy): Bacteria > Bacillati > Bacillota > Bacilli > Caryophanales > Bacillaceae > Bacillus > Bacillus sp. AY3-1. The sequence goes on from NZ_QORZ01000039.1 coordinate 23,116, forward strand.
AAATCATTCGGCATAAACCATGACGCAATCCCTTCTGCAGTTGATACTACATTCCATACTTTTTGAATAGACGCGTTAAAAACGATCGTTTGTTTAATATCATTTAATGTATTTTGTTGTTCCATTTTCATTCTCCTTTATTCGGTAATTAAATATAACACCTTTTGGTTACACTTCGATAATATAACACCTTTTAGTTTCATGTCAACGCTAATTCTTTTTTACTGTTGAGAAATTCTCAACATTTTTTCAACAGGACAAACACCCTCTGAGCATTTCCTCATAATATACTCACAAAGGCAACAAAAAATAAAAACTTCTCTCAATATGAAACTCCATCATTCATCTTGAAAGAAGCGCCTTACGTATATCTTGCGTATTTCGTCTCTCCTCCTTCCCTCGGGGACACTACGCGAGATATGAAAAATCAGAAGGAATATGCCCACCATTTGAGTAGGTAGTTATTTCTCTTCTCCTCAACATTTCCTTAGGAGCGAAATGACTACCGACTCACTTTTTTCAAACAAAATAAAAAGGGTAACTAACTGTTACGATTTATTTAACAAATTATAACCAAAGTTAATTAAATATATCAGTAAGCCCTGCTAGTCAAGTGATTGGCTAGTAGTGAGGGTTAACTGCGGGCAATCCCTAAAGCTGATTGAACTACAACGTGGCTAGAAATAGCGAGCGTGAATGTCGCGAAAGCAGAAAAAATCAATCAGATGGTGCAAGGTTAAATCCTAAACACTAGAACAATGGGTCTTCCGCCTCGAATCATCTAAGTCAAAATGGATAAGATGAACGTTCAACGACTATCTCGTATAACTGACGAGAGTACA
>NZ_QORZ01000004.1:0-166436 GCF_008368785.1 Bacillus sp. AY3-1
AAGCTGAAGTTCTCTTATTTTTTATGATTAAATATTTAGAAGTAGTGAATATGTAAAAATGCATAATTGACAAAAAAATTACATGTTATCATTATATATTGTTTTATATATGTTACTTGTATAAAATTACACAAGTATCCACATTACATAAAGGAGGATTATTATGCAAAAAATATTTAACTGGGTTAAATGTATGAGTATCAAGAAAAAATTAATCATTTCATTTTTTCTTATTTTAACTATACCAGGACTTATTATCGGTGGTGTTTCATATCAAACTGCCAAAACAAATTTTGAACAACAAATTACAGGTAAAGCAAAGGAAAATATTTCAGTTTTAAATACTGTTATTTCTCAAAATATAGAAGAGAAATTTGTTGATGCGGCGTACTTCGCAGATATTTTAACAGAGGACACATATCCAAACGGACAAGAAGAAATAGTAAGAACGAAGTTAGCGCAATATATAAAACTTCATCCAGAAGTAGAAGGTATTTATATGGGAACACAGGCAGGAAAGTTTATAAGAGAACCATTTATCCAAATGGCTGATGGGTATAATCCAACAGATAGATCTTGGTATAAAGAAGCACATGAAAATAAAGGGAAAGTAATTGTTACTGCACCATATCAATCAGCATCTACTAAAAATATGGTAGTGACAATTGCTAAAGAAGTAAAAGATGGTAAAGGTGTTATAGGAATTAACTTAAATTTAGATAACATCTTAAAAATTTCCAAAATGATTAACATTGGTGAAAAAGGTTATGCAGTTATTCTAGATCAAAATAAGCAAATTGTTAGTCATCCATCTAGAAAACCAGGTGCAAAAGTTACTGATCCGTGGATTAAACCAATTTATGAAGAAAAACAAGGAAATGTGTCTTATACAGAACAAGGTGATAAAAAGAATTTAATCTTTGCAACAAATGAGAAAACAGGATGGAAAGTAGTTGGGGTTATGTTCGACGAAGAAATTACCCAAGCTGCGAATCCAGTGTTTTATAAGACTTTGATTGTCATTGCTATCGCTATTGTATTTGGTAGTGTATTAATTTATTTCATTACAAAGTCTATTACAAGACCATTAAGAAAAATAGCTGACTCGGCACATAAAATTAGTAAGGGAGATTTGACAGAGAAAATTACAATCCATTCCAAGGATGATATAGGGAAATTAGGGAATTCATTTAATGAAATGTCTGCCTCTTTACAAGATGTGATTACTCAAATTAGTTTTTCAGCAGAACATGTCGCTGCATCGGCTGAAGAGTTAACAGCGAGCGTACAGCAAGCAAATGATGCGACAGATCAAATTACAATTGCAATGGAACAAGTATCAGGTGGGGCTGAGTCACAAAGTCAAGGTGTTGAAGAAGGTGCGGCTACATTACAACAAGTAAATACAGCAATTCAAGATGTAACTGGAAGCGCGGAATCAATTTCTATCTCCTCATTACATGCGAGAGAAAGAGCTGAAGAAGGGGAAGAATTGGTTGAACAAACAGCAAAACAAATGCAGTCTATTTCTAAATCGGTATCCGAGTCAGATGCTATTATTAAACTTCTTGATGAGAAATCAAAGCAGGTAGGAGCTATTTCTGAAGCGATTCAAAACATCGCTACTCAAACGAACTTATTAGCTTTAAATGCGGCTATTGAAGCGGCAAGAGCAGGTGAACAGGGCCGAGGGTTTGCTATTGTAGCTGATGAGGTTAGAAAATTAGCGGAGCAATCAGGAGAATCATCTGGAGAGATTGCAAATTTAATTGCAGAAATTAAGGCGGATATTGAACATACTGTTAAGGCGATGGATAATGTGAATGGAGAAGTTCAACAAGGCCTTGATGTTGTAACAAAAACGAAAGCAAGTTTTACGGAAATTTTAAGTTCTACTACACATATTGTTTCTCAAGTTAATCAAATGGTAGAAACAACGAAGAGAATTGCTGGAGATGCAAATGAAGTGACAAATGCTATTGATGAAATTGCAGCGGCTGCAGAAGAAAATACAGTTAGTATGCAAAGTGTTGCTGCTTCAACAGAAGAACAAGTGAATTCAATGGAAGAAATTAGTTCAGCTTCGCAAAACTTAGCTGGGATGGCCGAAGAACTACAAGCGATGACTAGTAAATTTAAAGTATAATAACAGCAGATAAGTAAGGTGATATTATTTTCACCTTACTTATTTTTCTATTCAGCAATTAGGGGAGTCATTAACGGGATGAAAAAAAGAAAAAGATTATGGAATTTATGGAAAACGATTACATTGTTAGTTTGTACAGTTGTAATTTTTTCTTTACTTGTGACAGATATATTAATTAGTCATAATGTAGAACGGACGACGGAGGATAGCCAAGCAGAGAAAGCAAAAACAATTGCACACATTGTGGCGAATGATTCAATTGTAATCGATGGTTTGATTGGGAAGGCAGATACTTCTGCAATCCAAACGTATACAAATAGAATATTAAAAAACACAGGTGTTCAATTTATTGTAGTTATGGACATGAATGGAATAAGAAAATCACATCCAAATCCTCAAAAAATAGGCCATCATTTTATTGGGGGAGATGAAGGGCCTGCATTGAAAGGAAAGGAACATGTATCGCTGGCAGAAGGAACTTTAGGTATTTCAATGCGAGTGTTTGTACCTGTATTTTCTGAAACAGGTGAACAACTTGGAGCGGTGGCCGTTGGTATTTCAGCAGATAATGTAAAAGAGAGAGTTAAGGAAAGTAGACATATCATTTACATTGGTGTCGGAGTTGGAGTACTAGTCGGAATTATAGGAGCAATATTGCTAGCTAGACATATAAAGAAAAGTTTATTCGGTCTTGAACCTCACAGGATAGCGAAAATTCTTGAAGAAAGAAATACGATGCTACAATCTGTAAAGGAAGGTATTATTGCTGTAGATAAAGAAGCCAATGTAACTTTAATAAATAATGAGGCAAAACGATTGTTTAAGAAAAGTGGACTTGAAGAAGATTTTATCGGTAAAGATGTTGAGTTGTATATGCCTAATTCACGTATAAAAGAAGTATTACAAACGGGAGAGGTACAATTAAACGAAGAACAAAATATTTATGGAATTACGATTGTGACGAATCGTGTTCCTTTATATGTAAAAGGAGAAATAGTTGGTGCAATTGCAACATTTCGTGATAAAACAGAGGTTAGAAAATTAGCAGAAGAATTAACTGGTATTAGACTATATGCGGAAGCATTACGGGCACAATCGCATGAATTTATGAATAAAATGCATGTCGTATTAGGACTTACACACATGAAGCAGTATGAAGAATTACAGAAGTATATAAGCGGTATGGTATCAGAGCATCAATATGAAATTGGTGGGGTTATGGAGAGAATAAAAAGTCCAGTATTTGCTGGTTTTTTACTTGGGAAACTTAGCTATGCTAGAGAGAAAAATATAAAATTAATCATAAGTGAAGATTCTTACATGCCGGAAATAGATGATGAAAGTATTATTCATGAACTAATTACGATTGTCGGAAATTTAATTGATAATGCATTAGAGGCAGTGATGAATTGTAAAAAGAAGCAAGTTGAACTTGAGATACAATATGGGGATACATTAATCATTACAGTACAAGATACGGGGAAAGGTATACCAGAAGAAGAAATAGGGGTATTATTTACGAAAGGTTATTCCACAAAGGGAGATAACCGCGGTTATGGTTTGTATCTTGTAAAAGAAAGTATACAGCGAATAAATGGGAAAATTCATATGCATTCATTAGTAGGAAAGGGAACAACGATAACAATTGAAATACCTAGAGGTAGGGATGAGAGGCAAATATGATTAAAGTTTTAATTGTAGAAGATGACCCGATGGTAGCAATGTTAAATACGCATTATTTAGAGCAAGTAGGAGGGTTTGAACTTGTTCAAGCAGTTAACTCCGTTAAAGAAGCGATAGAAGTATTAGAGGAATCACGAGTAGATTTAGTATTACTTGATATTTTTATGCCTGAAGAAACTGGATTTGAGCTTTTAATGTATATTCGGAACCAAGAAAAAGAAATCGATATTATGATGATTTCAGCTGTACATGATATGGGGAGTATTAAAAAAGCATTACAATATGGTGTAGTAGATTATTTAATTAAACCATTTACATTTGAACGATTTAAAAAGGCATTAACTATATATCGAGAAAAACTTACTTTCATGAAAGAACAAAAAAAAATTAGTCAATCGGAATTAGATTCGTTAATTTTGCAAAAAGAAAAAAGAGAGCCTACTGTCACTAAAGAGCTTCCGAAAGGATTAACAAAACAAACTATGCAATTAATTTGGCAAAAGATCGAGTCGCTGAATGGACGAGCGTTTACAACAGATGAAATGGCGCAATTAGTTGGAGTTTCAAGAGTTTCTATTCGAAAGTATGTAATGTTTTTGACTGAAGTTGGAGTATTAGAAAACGAAATGGTGTATCAACACGTAGGAAGACCAGTGAGTAAATTAAGATGTATTGACAAAAATAAAATAGAGTTTTACGTATAAGCGACTTATTATAAGTCGCTTATACTTTTTTTAATTACAAAATCAATTACAAAACTTACAAAAACTATTTTTACTATTGAAAGCGTTTTAATATTGTTATTAAGAAAACAAGGGGGTGCCATATGGGAATTCAAAAGAATGTGGAAGCGGTATCATTTTCTGAAGGAAATGAAGTACAAAGAGAATCTTTCGCTTCTAAAATTATGAATGTAAAAATCGGTGTTATACCTTTACCGTTATATGTAGTATTGGCTGCTATTATTTATGGGGCATCTGTATATAATAAATTGCCAGCAGATATGATTGGTGGATTTGCAGTTATTATGATCATGGGTATTTTCTTAGGCGACATTGGGATGAGAATTCCAATTTTAAAAAATATCGGTGGTCCAGCAATACTTTCGTTATTTATTCCATCATTACTTGTATTTTTTAACTGGATGAATCCAGCTTCAATGGAAGCTGCGACTATGTTAATGAAAAAATCGAACTTTTTATATTTATATATTTCTTGTTTAGTAGTCGGAAGTATTTTAGGAATGAATCGTAAAGTATTAGTACAAGGTTTCGTTCGTATGTTTATACCTTTAGTAGTAGGGACGTTAGCTTCTGTAGCAGTAGGATTATTGGTCGGTTCACTATTTGGGTTTGAAATGAAGCAAACATTTTTCTTTATCATCGTACCAATTGTGAGTGGTGGTATTGGGGAAGGGATTTTACCATTGTCGCTAGCTTATAGTGATATTTTAAATGAATCATCAGCAACGTTTGTATCACAACTTATTCCAGCGGCTATTATTGGAAATATGTTTGCAATCGTGAGTGCAGGGTATATGAAGCGTTTAGGTGAGAAGAAACCAGAGCTTAGTGGTAACGGTGTATTAGTGAAAACAGACAATCAAGCAGAGTTATTAAAAGAACAAAATACAGAGAAGCCAATTGACTTCTCATTAATGGGAGCAGGTTTATTAATTGCGTGTACGTTCTTCATCTTCGGAGGATTTGCTTCTAAGTTCATCGGTATTCCTGGGGCAATCATTATGATTTTCTCAGCAGCACTTGTGAAATACTTTAAATTAATGCCAGCAAAAATGGAGCAAGGAGCATTCCATTTATATAAATTCATTTCGAAGAATTTAACTTGGCCGTTAATGGTTGGACTAGGATTGCTATATATTCCGTTAAAAGACGTAGCAGCAGTTCTTTCAGTAGGATATGTTGTTGTGTGCGCATCAGTTGTTCTTACAATGGTAGCATCAGGTTTTCTTGTAGGGAAAGTGATGAAAATGTATCCAGTTGAATCAGCAATTGTAACGGGATGTCATAGTGGTTTAGGTGGAACTGGAGATGTTGCTATTTTATCAGCTTCAAATCGTATGGAATTAATGCCGTTTGCGCAAATTTCAACACGTTTAGGCGGGGCAGCAATGGTTGTAACAGCGACAATTTTATTGAAAATGTTTTCATGATCAAACAAGCTAGCTATATTCATATAGCTAGCTTGTCAATTTAAGGGGGAGATTATAAGTATGTTAGATAATCAAATTAATGAAAGATCATTGTTACTGCATAAAGAATTAGTAGGGAAAATTGAAATTACAAGTAAAGTAGAAGTAAATTCAGCGGATGATTTAAGCCTGACATATACACCAGGTGTAGCGGAGTCTTGCAAAGCAATTGCGGCGGATGAAGAAACAGTGTATGACTATACGGCACGCGGTAATATGGTGGCAGTTATCTCAGATGGAACAGCGGTACTTGGTTTAGGGAATATTGGACCGAAAGCAGCTATGCCTGTTATGGAAGGGAAGAGTATTTTATTTAAGAAATTTGCGAATGTAGATGCTTTCCCGTTATGTTTAGGTACGACTGATGTGGATGAAATCGTTACTCTTGTGAAAAATTTAGAGCCTACGTTTGCAGGAATTAACTTAGAAGATATTGCGGCACCACGTTGTTTTGAAATTGAAAAGCGATTAAAAGCAGAAACAAATATTCCTGTATTCCATGATGATCAACATGGGACCGCTATTGTCGTCTTAGCAGCTGTTATTAATGCATTAAAAGTTGTTAGCAAACAAATGGATAATGTGAAAATTGTTATTAACGGTGCGGGTTCGGCAGGAATTGCAATTGGAAAATTATTATTAAAAGCTGGTGCAAAGCGCATTACGTTAGTTAGCTTAGAAGGTATTGTTTGTGAAGGTGAATCATGGATGAACGAAGCACAAATTGAAGTTTCCAAAAAGACAAATCGAGAATATGTGCGTGGAGCGTTAAAAGAAGCGATTCATCAAGCTGATATTTTTATTGGCGTATCTGCTCCTAACGTATTAACGAAAGAACTTGTACAAACGATGAATGAGAAAGCAATTGTGTTTGCTATGGCGAATCCAATTCCAGAAATCTTCCCAGAGGATGCATTAGAGGCTGGGGCAGCTGTAGTAGGAACTGGACGCTCGGATTATGCGAATCAAGTAAATAATGTATTGGCGTTCCCAGGGATATTCCGTGGTGCGTTAGATGTGCGCGCGACTGATATTACAGAAGAGATGAAATTAGCGGCAGCATATGGGATCGCTAACATCATTACGGACGAAGAACGTAATGCGAATTATGTAATCCCGAATCCGTTAGATAAAAGAGTTGTTCCAAGTGTTGCGGAAGCTGTAGCGAAAGCGGCCATTGATTCAGGTGTGGCGCAAATTATGAAAATACCAAGTTATTAATAGCTAAAAGCAGTGCCTAAAAAGGCACTGCTTTTTTGAGATAAGAAATCAAAATAATGAAGAAGTGTAAAATTATTTATTTGTGTGTCTTCACTATTTATTTAATTCCATTGCAACTTGTTTACCATTTACTAAAACCTCAGTTACTGCTACGATTACTTCTATCATTTTTTTCATCTCTCATCTCTCCTCGTGTCATTTCTTACTTTAAGTATAAGAGAAGAGAGATACTTCAACTATCGAAGTACATGACGGAGAAATTACATTGTTGTAAGAAAGTGTTTTAGTTTTGTCACTTTACTCAGCGGTAATTAAAAACTGATCATAATATTTTTCATTCACATATATATTTAATATCCATAATCCAGATGAAGGTAGTGACATAGTGAGAGGGAGTTCGTTTGTAGTAGAATCAATTGTATTTGAAGTAGTCCAAGTTGGTTTGGAAGTTTCTTGTTGAAAGAGTACGGGTGTTGGAGTTATTGATCCTTGTTTTAGTGCAATAATAGATAGTTTTCCAGTTGGCATTTCAGGATCTAAAAAGTACCACATTATTTCATTTTTTTCATTTGCGATAATAGGACTATCAGCCATTGCGATTTTTTCTTCGATGCCTTTTAAAGGTATTTTTTCTTGTATGAAGGAGGGTGTTTCTTCCCAATTTACATCTTTTAAAACGCTAAGATGAAAGAAGGAAGGTGCATTAACTTGAGTGGATGACGTTGCGATGGCTTCTTTTTTAGGTGTTTCTGAATCAGGTTGCGCTTGTGTGCATCCAGCGATGAGAAAAGAGAAAAGTAGCATAGTTCCGATTTTTTTCATGGTGTCACACTCCTAAATTTTATTGTTAGTGTAATTGTATTTGCTAGAAAGCGGGACAATTCCTTTAAAGTATAAAAAGAGGTCGTAAGTTTTGTACGACCTCTTTTGACATTTTCTATATTTGTTCAGTTGAAAAGGTAGGTTCATTCTCTTTTTGTGGCATCGTTAAGAAAATAACAGAAAGAACGATACATACGCCGCCTAATAATTGATATGCTCCAAAGGATTCATTTAGCCAAGCGATTGAAACGATGGCAGCTACAAGTGGTTCAATGCTAGATAAAATGCTCGTTTCTGTTGCTGCTAAATATTTCAGACTACCGATATAAAGGAGGAAAGAAAGAGTGCCACTTATGATGATAAGAATAAGCATAGAAAAAGTTCTTGATGTAAAAGTTTGTGAAAGCTGATTCCATTCAAACGAGCGATTACAAATAAGCAGGGCAATACCGCCAATTAACATTCCCCAGCCAATTACTACAGTTGTTCCGCATTCTTTAATAAGAGAGGCTGGATGAAGGGTATAAAATGCAAATCCAATTGCTGTTAATAGGCCGAAAATAATGGCTTCTTTCGATAAAACAATATTTTCAATGGAACCGTTTGTAATAATAAAGTACGTTCCTGTTAGGGCAGTTATAATTGCGAGTAGTTGCATAGAAGCAGGGAATTTTCTTTGTCCAAATGAGACATAAATGGTAATAAGAACAGGACCTAGAAATTGAAATAATGTCGCTGTGACCGCATTACTAATATGAACTGTTTCGATAAAGGCATATTGCGCACCGAGCATGCCGAGAATAGAGAAAATAATAAGTTGTATAGAATGTCTAGGATGTTTCCAAATTTGAAATATGTTTTGTTTCTTTATAAGCAAGAAAGATAAAATAAATATTCCCGCAAGCAACAAGCGAATTGTTAAAAAATCAATTGATGATACGTTAGTATGTTGAAATAGCCACTGAATCATCGGGCCAGATAATCCCCATAAGGTAGCTCCTGTAATAATCATAATGAGTCCAATCCGTCTATTGTTGTTCATGATCATGCATCTCCTCTCGAGTATTTGATTTTTTATGTGTGACATGATAAAAGGAATTATATATAACTTCTGGTACTGTAAAAAGTATCAGATTTTAGTTTTATTAAGGGGTCAGATATTATGTTAGAATTAACGCCTAATTTAAATACGAAAAGTAAAATAGCATTGTATGTGCAATTGTATGAGTATATAAAAAAAGAGATTAAAGATGGAACGATTCCGGCTTTTACAAAATTACCTGCTAAAAGAAAGCTGGCGAGCTATTTACAAGTGAGTAAGAATACAGTAGAAGCAGCTTACGAGCAATTACTTGCAGAAGGTTATATTGAATCGGCATCGAGAAAAGGTTATTTCGTATGTAAAATTGAACAAATGATTTATGTAGAAGGAAGCGAAGCGAAAGTAGAAGAAGTATCGTTTCGGGAGGAGAACTATACATTTGATTTCACCCAAACAGGGGTTGATATGGATACTTTTCCGTTCACTATGTACCGCAAGCTTATAAATGATGTATGGCAGCCGCATAATAATGAGTTGCTTTTTCTTGGACACCCTCAAGGAGAATTGAACTTAAGGGAGGAAATTGCGAGCTATTTGTATGAATCTAGAGGTGTGCGTTGTTCAGCTAGTCAAATTGTATTAGGGGCGGGAACACAAATATTAGTGAAGTTACTTTTTCAATTGTTGAAGGGAAGCAATTATGCTGTTGAAAATCCAGGTTATCATAGGAAAATGGTCGTTTTTGAACAGGGAGAGAAGAAGGTTCAAATGTTGTCTTTAGATAGAGACGGAATTTGTATGGCAGATTTAGAAAATAGCGATGCGAATGTTGTATTTGTAACTCCATCTCATCAATTCCCATATGGAATGATTATGCCTATTACGAGAAGGACGCAGCTTTTACAATGGGCGAAGAAAGAGGAAGACAGGTATATTATTGAAGATGATTACGATAGTGAATTTCGTTATTCAGGAAAGCCAATGCCGGCACTACAAGGTTTAGATACAGATGGGAAAGTTATTTATATGGGGACGCTCTCAAAAGCTTTGTTGCCCTCATTACGGATGAGCTATATAGTATTACCGAAGAATGTAATTGAAAAATATCAAAAGGAATATTTGTTTTATACACAAAGTGTTTCAAGAATGGACCAAGAAGTGATTAGAAAGTTTTTAAATGAAGGCTATTGGGAAAAACATATTCATAAAATGCGCGTCGTCTATCGAAAAAAGAGGGATCGACTTGTTTTTGAAATAGAGAAGTATTTCTCTAATCGTGTTGAAGTGATAGGAGAAGATTCTGGATTACACATTTTATTAAAAGTGCATAATGGAATGCGAGAAGAAGAACTAATTAAAGAAGCTGCAAAATATAGTATTAAAATATATCCTGTTTCTACGTACTATAAAGACGGTGCTGCGCCTGAAAATGTAGTTTTACTTGGGTTTGCAATTTTATCAGAAGACGAAATTGCGAAAGCGGTTCAATTATTACATAAGGCATGGTATACAAGAAAGTAAAAAACATCCTCCAGGCATGAGGATGTTTTTTATTATTTATTTTCATCTAAGAATAAGACCATATGCTCTTCGTCCCAATACTGTCCGTTATATTTCAGTGAACGTTCTTGTACACCGAATGTTTTAAAACCTAATGATTCATAAAGTTTCTTCGCACCATCGTTGCCAACAACAACATCAAGCATAACTTGTTCTACTTCTAAAGATTTAGCAAGTTCAAGACATTCTTTAATAAGTGCTTTTCCTGCTCCAAGTCCGCGTGCTTTTGGAGACACATATACAGAACCAATTTTAGCTTTATGTTCTTGTTTTACATATGGTTTCGTTTCCAGCGTTGCAACTCCGATTAATTGTCCATCTTTAAATGCACCTAGCGTATAGTTTTCATCTTGTGCTAATTTTTGTGCTTTATATTCAATCGCACACTCTTTATTAATAATATCTTCATAAGAAGAGCTGAAAGCTTCAGGGTTTTGCTTTAATCCTTCTACACGAAGTTCTAAGTAAATTTCTGCTTCATCTTTTGTTAATACATGGATATCCAATTATATCACCCTCCAAATCTTTGCAAATGTACCTTTACCCCGCTATTTGCGGGCAGTAAGAATCCAACTTTAAAATCCGGCGAATGCGCGGAATTTAGGTGGGAGATAACTGCCCGTAAATGCCCGATTGGTTAAAGTTTTACTTTATTTTATATTGAAATAAGAATAATTTCAAAAGGTTAGCTTATATGAGCTGATTTTATGAACAAAATAACACCAGTAGTGTTTACTACTACTGGTGTTTTCACACGCATCTTATTCAAAAGGTAGCTCGATTCTAAAGTTTGTTCCTACTCCTAATTGGCTTGTTACTAGAATGGAACCGTTATGCAATTCTACAATTTCTTTTGCAACAGCTAGCCCGATACCTTTTCCTCCAGTAGCTCTCGTTCTAGATTTATCAACACGATAAAAACGATCAAAAATATGCGGGATATCTTCTTCAGGAATACCTTCTCCTTCATCGGCTACACTTATTGTAAAAGAATCTGTTTCTGTGAGTACGCGTATCGTAATAGTAGTGTTTTCTGGCGAATGTTGATAAGCGTTGTGTAATAAATTTAACATAACTTGTTCCATACGTCTTTCGTCTATGCAAACTTCTAAATCATCTTTGCAATATACATGGAGTTGCATTTGTTTATTTGTTAATGTTGTTTTTGTTTTTTCAACCATTCGTTCTAAAAATGGTTGAAGAATCACTTTTTGTTTTTTTATAACAAACTGGTGTTGTTCTAATTGCACCAGCATAAATAAATCTTGGACGAGATCGGTTACACTATCTGTTTCATCCTCAATGATTTGTAAGTATTCTTCACGCTCTTCTTTCGTTAAAGAGTCTCTCTTTGCTACCTTCGCATAACCTTTCATATAGGTTAATGGAGTTAATAGTTCATGGGCAACACTAGCGAGAAATTCATTGCGTTCTTTTTTCATATAAGTCAGTTCACTAGATAAATCTTCAATCGTTTTTGCTAAACTTCCAAGTTCATCATTCCGTTTAATACCTAATTGAATTGGCTTATTTAACTTTGACATTTTTTCTGTTGCCTTCTTCATTTTTATAAGCGGTTCTGTAATAACACGAGAAAAAACAAAGACAGAAATAGTCGTTAAAATAATTGTTAAAACACTAATGATAAGAAATTGGTTCATGAGTTTAAGTAACATATTTTCTAAGAAAGATGTTTTTAATAACATATATAACTTTCCTTGAAACTTTGTTGTGTTAAGTTGGCTTACTGTTGTGATGAATTTTGATTTTTTCCAGTTTCTTTCAACGATTAATCCGCTTTCTGGGACAGATTCTGTTTTACAAGTAAGTTGTTTTTGCATTTCTTTTGTTACGGGTTCTGAGGTGGAAATAATTTTGCCGTTATGGTCAGTAATAATGATAGCTATATCGGAGTTAGAAATTGATTCCGATTCAACTAAGTGTGCAGCCGCATTCGCAATATCGAACTCGGGGTACACGGGGCGTTTAGGATTTTTATTGTGTTCAGCGTGTTGCATTTCTTTATAATATTCATCCCGTCTCTCGCGACTTTTAATTTTTTTACTATAGCGATTACCTTTTTCTAAAAGAGCAAGTGTTTCTTCCTCAATCCGCATTGTTGAAATGCTTTTGTAAAAAGAAACGAAAGCAATTGTTTCAATGCATAAAGCTAATATTAAAAAGTATGTCCCGATTTTAAGTGAAAGTTTACTCATTTTCTCACCATACCTTATTCATAATAAAGGGTCAGTGGTACGATATTTTCCACTGACCGAAGTAATTATTCACTTTTCCATTTATATCCGACTTTATAGACAGTTTCTAAGTAATTTTCAACTGGAAATCCTTTTTTGCGTAGTTTATCACGGATATTGCGAATATGTGAATCGATTGTTCTATATTCAATGTCTGTTTCATAACCCCAAATTTTTTCGATTAAATCATCTCGGCTATAAGCACGGTTTGTATTTTGTAAAAATAGTCCAAGTAACGAAAATTCGATAGGAGTTAGTGAGATTTTTCCGTCATATACTGTGACAGTATGTTTCGTTTTATCCCACTCAATACCATTGAAGCTAACGAAGCCGTCTTTCTTTGTACGGCGTAATATAGCCTCGATTCTTGCGACTAATACATGCTCATCAAAGGGTTTTGTAATATAGTCATCCGCGCCCATAGTGAGGCCTTTCACCATATCGTAATTTTGATTACGAGCTGTTAGCATAATAATTGGAACGTTGGAAATTTGACGGATTTGATAGCAAGTATCCCATCCATCCATATTAGGCATCATAACATCTAACAAAATAATATCGAAGTCTTTTTGTTCTATTAACTTTAGTGCTTCAAGGCCAGAGGTAGCTTTCATACAAAAATAGCCACGAGGACTTAAGAACAGATCTAATAATCGTAACATGCGTTCTTCATCGTCTACTAATAAAATTTTAACCATAATATTGTGCACCCCAAACTGTTCATTCTACTTGTATAGTTTACATGAAAATAATAAAAAACTCTTTTTATGTGATTGAGTTGAAGAGTTATTTTTCGCTCAGAGTAATTGACATAAAAAATGCACTAGTTTTGCACAACTATTTTTTATAATAGAAAACGTAGCGACACAAAATACCCTATGTTGCGACATAACGTCATGTCATTTTATTTATAAAATGACAATTCCATTCTATTGTGTATGTGAGATAGAGAGGGTTTTCGTATTCACCTCGCATCGGATAAGAAAAATTTCCTATCTCACACTTTTTTTAAAAGGAGATCATACACATGAATCCAAAAGAAGAAATTTCAAAAAAAGAAAAGCAAGATCGTAATACGGTTGTCATGTGCATTGCCGTATCTATGGTTATTATTATAAGTTGTGTAAATAAAATTTTGGGGATTTTATAATATAGAAAAAGCTTATTGCTTCTTAAGAAGCAATAAGCTTTTTTTCGTTATTAGGGGAATAGTTTTATATAATAAACCAAGGTAAAATTGCTAACCCAGAAGTTACAATTGCTGTAGTAAATATTAAAAGCATAGCTCGTTTGTTTTGTTTCATGTCACATTCTCCTTTATATATCAATTGAATGCTATACGTTCATTTCATGATTGGTACCTCACTAATGAAAGTGTCACTTTACCCCGCATTAATGGGCAGTAAGAATTCCATCTAAAGATGTAGTGGATGCGAAGAAGTTAGATGGAAGATCAACTGCCCATAAAAGCCCGATTGGTGAGGGCTAATACTCAGTGGAGGTAAAGCTTTCCACTGAGTAAAGTTTTACTTTATACTTTTAGTATAATGAATGGAAAGGTTTGGTACGATCGATAAAGGTGACATGAAGATTACATTGTTGTAATGAAAAAAGCACCTTCCTTAATAAGAAGATGCTTTTAAAAAACTATATTGAAGTATTAATCATTTAAGAACAGAACCATATGTTCCTCGTCCCAATATTGCCCGTTATGTTTTAATGAACGCTCTTGTACGCCGTAAGTTTGGAAGCCTAATGACTCATATAATTTTTTTGCGGCATCGTTACCAACTACAACATCGAGCATAAGTTGTTCTACATGTAATTTATCGGCATTTTCAATAATTGCTTTAATTAGAGCTCTTCCTGCTCCAAGGCCACGCGCTTTTGGGGAAACAAAAACGGAACCGATTTTTGCTTTATGTTCTTGTTTAATGAAAGGCTTTGTTTCTAAAGTAGAAATGCCGATTAAATCGTTATCTTTGAAGACCCCTAGAGTATACTTATCCGGATTGCTTAATCGTTTTGCCATAGCAGCTACAGGATCCTCATGTTTAAGAACATCTTCATAAGAAGAGCTAAAAGCTTCCGGGTTCTTCGTTAAACCTTCCATACAAACTTTTAAATATATTTCTGCGTCCTCTGTCGTTAATAAGCGAATTTCCATAGTTATAACCTCCTTGGTCGATTTCAAATAAAATAAATCCATTACTTCTATAAGATTGTGTATGCGTTTTGTTAACAGTCTCTTTTAATTTGTAAAAGAATGAAAAGATATATGCTACAATGTTTTGTTTTTAATATGTAATGAAATTATATATTAACTTCATTAACTATTCAAGTCTTTAATATATTACATTTTTATAACTAAAATAACTCCTCAACCGAGGAGTTATTTTAGTTATTCGATTGATAACCATCAATTCGATGTGGATGTGTGTAAATATTGCAAGATTCATTTCTAATAAATCCTACGACTGTAATGCCTAAATCGTGAGCAAGTTGTAATGCTAATTTTGTTGGAGCGGATTTAGATAAAACCATTTCACATCCGATTTTTGAAACTTTGAGTAAAATTTCGGATGAAATACGCCCGCTAAATGCGATGATTTTTTCTTTAACGGATATATCGTTGCGTAAACAATGACCATATATTTTATCTAATGCATTATGTCTTCCAATATCCATTCTTGATAGGAGGATATTGTTTCGATCACATAGCGCGGTATTGTGAACCCCACCGGTTTGGCGAAAGGTAGTGGAAGATTGTTGTAAAGTATTCATTAAGTGAAAGCATTCTTCAGGAGTAATTTTTACATGTATATCATGTAAATCTTTTGCTTTTGCTGCATCGTTAACGAAAATAAAACCTTGTCTACCTTTTCCGCAGCAAGAAGTGATGTATCGTTTATTATATAAAGTTTGATAGAGTGGATTTACTTTTGATGATGTTACATGGACAATTCCGTTATCTTTTTGCACCCATAGTTCTTCAACATCTTTATAGGAAGCAATAATTCCTTCAGAAATTAAAAAACCAATTACCATATCTTCAATATAATTTGGTGTGCATACAACTGTTACATATTCTTCACCATTTAATTTAATAGTAATAGGAGATTCTGTAACAATCTCATCCAGTTGTTTTGAAAATGTACCAGATTGATAGCGTACAATTGTATAAGTCTCTTGCGTAGGCCCCATATTTAATTCCCCTTTTATATGTATTTCTCTCCCATATTTATCATAAAACAATGGGGAAATAAAAACACCTATTAGCAAGGAAATCACAGATTATTTTGGTTATTATTGTATATGTACGATATAATAGAACTGTAGAATAGTGATATTTTCAAGCTTTCGTAGTTATACCTTATAACATCTAGAATCGACTTCATAAGAAAAGTATTCGGACAGAGCGTTCAAAAATATGTACAGTAATGCGATTTTGAAAACGGATTCATAATTGTGTTGTACAGTTGGTTGTAAGGAGAGGGGAAACTATGGCAGAACAGACAGTCCATGTAACCGTGGATGGTAAAGACTTTTCCACATCGGGTGAAAAGACGATACTACAATTATTTAACGAGAGTAATTTGGAACATCCTCAAATTTGTCATGTACCAGAAGTAGATCCAATTCAAACTTGTGATACGTGTATTGTAGAAGTAAATGGGAAGTTATTACGTGCTTGTTCAACAAAATTAGAGAACGGTATGCATATTGAAAGACAGTCCCAGCGTGCAAAAGAGGCACAGACTGAGGCAATGGATCGAATATTAGAGAATCATTTATTGTATTGTACCGTTTGTGATAACAATAATGGTAACTGTAAAGTTCATAACACGGTACATATGATGGGAATTGAAGAACAGAAATATCCGTATGAGCCGAAAGTAAGTGCTTGTGAAGTGGATATGTCACATCCGTTTTATCGGTATGATCCAAATCAATGTATTGCTTGTGGACAGTGTGTAGAAGTATGTCAAAACTTACAGGTTAATGAAACTATATCGATAGACTGGAACTTAGATCGTCCACGTGTTATATGGGATCATGGTGTAAGCATAAATGACTCATCTTGTGTAAGTTGTGGGCAGTGTGTAACAGTATGTCCATGTAATGCGTTAATGGAAAAAACAATGCTAGGTGAAGCTGGGTTCATGACTGGATTAAAACCAGATGTGTTAGATCCAATGATTGATTTTGTAAAGGATGTAGAGCCTGGATATAGTAGTATTTTAGCGGTTTCAGAAGTAGAGGCTGCGATGCGTAAGACGAAAGTTAATAAAACAAAAACAGTTTGTACATTTTGTGGTGTCGGTTGTTCCTTTGAAGTATGGACAAAAGATCGCCATATATTAAAAGTACAACCTGTTTCAGATGCACCTGTTAATGGTATTTCCACATGTGTAAAAGGTAAATTTGGATGGGACTTTGTAAATAGTGAAGATCGAATTACGAAGCCATTAATTCGCCAAGGAGATATGTTTGTTGAAGCTTCATGGGAAGAAGCATTAGAAGTTGTTGCTTCTAACATGCAGCATATTAAATCTGAATATGGCAGCGATGCATTTGGATTCATTTCTTCATCGAAAGTAACGAATGAAGAAAATTACCTTATGCAAAAACTAGCTCGACAAATATATGGAACGAATAATGTAGACAACTGTTCTCGTTACTGTCAGTCGCCAGCGACAGATGGTTTATTTAAAACTGTCGGTATGGGCGGGGATGCTGGAACAGTGAAAGATATAGCTGAAGCAGGACTTGTCATTATCGTTGGTGCGAATCCAACAGAAGGACATCCTGTACTTGCGACGCGTGTAAAACGTGCTCATAAATTACACGAGCAAAAACTAATTGTAGCAGACCTCCGTAAACATGAAATGGCAGAGCGTGCGGATTTATTTATTCATCCGAGCCAAGGAACGGATTACGTATGGCTTGCTGGTATTACGAAATATATTATTGATCAAGATTGGCATGATAAAAAGTTCATAGCTGAAAACGTAAAGAATTTTGATGAATATAGCAAAATGGTAGAGAAATATACGCTGGACTATACAGAGAAAATTACAGGGATTTCGAAAGAAAATCTGAAAGAAATGGCCCGTATGGTATATGAAGCAGATGGTACTTGTATACTTTGGGGAATGGGTGTAACTCAAAATACAGGAGGAAGTACGACATCAGCAGCAATTTCAAATTTACTACTTGTTACGGGTAACTACCGTCGTCCTGGTGCAGGTGCATATCCATTAAGAGGACATAATAACGTACAAGGTGCTTGTGATATGGCAACATTACCAAACTGGCTTCCAGGTTATCAAGCAGTATCAGATGATACGCTTCGTGCTAAGTTTGAAAAAGCATATGGTACAACTATTCCGAAAGCGCCAGGATTAAATAATATTGCAATGTTACTTGCGGCAGAAGAAGGAAAACTACGTGGTATGTATGTCATGGGTGAAGAAATGGCTTTAGTCGATTCAAATGCGAACCATGTACAACATATTTTATCGAATTTAGACTTCCTCGTTGTTCAAGATATGTTCTTATCAAAAACAGCTCGTTTTGCTGATGTTATTTTACCGGCAGCACCAAGCTTAGAAAAAGAAGGAACGTTTACGAATACAGAGCGCCGTATTCAAAGATTATATGAAGTATTGAAACCGCTTGGTGATTCCAAACCAGATTGGTGGATTTTGCAAAAAGTTGCTCGTGCACTGGGCGGGGATTGGAATTACGAAAGTCCAAGTGAAATTATGGACGAAATCGCATCACTTGCACCGTTATACTCTCAAGCGACGTATGACCGTCTAGAAGGATGGAATAGTTTATGTTGGGGTAGTCATGATGGTAGCGATACACCGCTATTATATGTAGACGGATTTAACTTCCCAGATAAACTTGCTCGTTTATCATTAGATGAATGGGTACCACCGGTTGTAGCACCAGATGAGTATGATTTACTTTTAAATAATGGACGCATGCTCGAGCATTTCCATGAAGGGAATATGACGAATAAGTCGGCTGGTATTTTATCTAAAGTATCTGAAGTATTCGTTGAAATTTCACCGGAACTTGCTATAGAGCGCAATGTGAAAGATGGTGGTCTTGTGGAATTAGCATCACCATTTGGGAAAATTAAAGTACAAGCGCTTATTACAGATCGTGTAACGGGGAAAGAGCTATATTTACCGATGCATGCAACAGTAAATGAAGAAGCGATTAATATTTTAACTGGGACGGCAACAGACATTTATACGTGTACACCGGCGTATAAACAAACGATGGTGAAAATGCGTGTGTTACGTGAAAAAGGAAACCGCCCGTTACCATATTCGAACCCGCGAGATAAAAAGCGTAATCCGCAAAATGGTGTTGAAATCGAGCAAAAGTGGCAAAGAAAACAATACGTATCACTTGTGGACTAGGGGGCGGAGATAGTGGCGAAAGAAATTACGTTAATTAAAAAGAAAGTTGTAACAGAGGAAGAACAGAAACAGCAAGTAGCAGATGAACTTCTAAATGAGCTATCTAATAATCGTGAAGCAGTAGAAGAAACAATGCAGCTTTTAGCACAGTTGCAAAAGGCTGGTATATTAGATGCGGCGATTAGTTTACTTGCTGCGAAGGAAGATGTTTCAAAGATCGCTGTGGAGCAATTAAATCGTGAACCAGTTAAAAATGCACTTAACAATATGATGGGAGCGGGGGAAGCACTATCCTCAGTTGACCCAGAAGTAACGAAGCAAATCACATCGAGTTTAGTCACTGGATTACAATTTGCAACAGATGAATTAAATAGTGGCAAAAAAACAAAAGTGATGGATTTCTTTAAAGTGTTAAAAGATCCAGATATCAATAGAGCCATTACATTCGGTTTTAGCTTCTTGAAAGCATTTGGACAAGGGTTAGAGAAAAAATAGAGTAGATGAAAAAAGTGATGGGGAGTAACCATCACTTTTTTCATTGTATGTATAAGAGTGTTCATGTTAAGCGGAATATATTATTATTAAAAAGATGGATTAGAAATGGAAATGTGGAATCCATCTCAAATATCGTTTTAGAATGTGGAGGAATATATGCAACACCGTAAAAGACTATCTATACCAGGAGTAATTGGACATTCCTTTCAAACAGTTAGATTTGCTTTTTGGAATGTATTAACCTTTCAACTTGCTTATAAATTATTAGCAGCGATTGTATTTGTCCCGCTATTTGGGATCATTTTTAATAAGTTATTGTATTTTGGTGGTTATGCAAATGCGACGAATGATGAATTATTAGCGTTTTTAAAGACGCCATACGGCATATTGGCAATCGTAATTTTATCATTGTTAGCACTGTTTCTTATTTTTACGGAATTTGCGGTGCTTATTATTATTTCGTACTTTGCTCATAAAAGGCAAAAGGTGAGATTACGTCCGATTTTGTATAAAACAGTAACGTATTTACCTTCCCTTTTTACATATTGCTTACCAGGATTTGTTTTGTACGCAGTTGTGTTATTACCACTATTAAGTACGGGGTATAAATCTGCATTGATTCCTGAGATTCAAATTCCTAATTTTATTACAGGTGAACTATTTAAGACAACAATGGGTCAAGTTGGATATTATACTTTCTTTGCTGTAGTTGCCTATTTAAATCTTCGTTGGATCTTTGTTTTACCTATTATTGTTTTAGAGGAAAAGCCGTTCCGCACCGCAGCACGAAAAAGTGCAAACTTAGTAAAAGAAAGCTTTTTTAAAGTATTATTCTTTTTAGTAGGTTTTTTCATATCTGTAGGAATTGTCTTTCTTTTATTTATAGGAATTTATTTACTTTGTCTGTGGGGAGTATATGAATTTACAAACCCAGCAGGGACATTTGCATTATTAGCGGAATCAACGATATCTGTGTTTTTAACGAGTACATTGTATTTATTTAGCTTTATCGTGACACCATTTTATATTATGGCGATTACGCGATTGTATTTACAAAAGGTTCCAGTTGAAGATGTTTTATTAGAAGAAGGATTAGATTATTCGAAAACGAAAGCAGATAAATGTTTCTTCCAAAAACATCGTTGGAAATTTATTGGCGTATATATTGTAGGAATTATTACTGCGGGAATGGTTGTTGCCTTCATTGTGACCTTTATTACAAATACATATAAAGAACCAATTATTATGGCTCATCGTGGTTATATTTCAAAAGGTGTAGAGAATACGAAAGAAGCTGTGCAGGGGGCTATTGATGCGAAAGCAGACTATGCTGAAATTGATGTACTGCAAACGAAAGACGGTGAACTAGCAGTTATACATGATTTGAAGCTAAAACGTCTTGCTAATGCTAATGTTCATGTGTCAGATTTAACGATGGACGAGTTAAGACAGCTTACTCTTAGTCAAGATGGGTTTTCAGGACAAATAAGTACACTTGATGAGATTATTAAGCTGTCAAAGGACAAAATCAAACTTAATATTGAAGTGAAGCTTCATGGTGGCGAAAAAGATTTCGTAAACAAAGTATTAAAAGTGATTAAAGATAATGAATTTGAGAAGCAATGTGTCATTCAAACGTTACACTATCCGCTTATTAAAGAGTTTAAACGTGCAAATCCCAATATAAAAGTAGGATATATACTGTATGCAAGTAGAGCTAACTTAAAGAATGTGAAAGCTGATTTTTATGTAGCAGAAGAATACATGTTAAATAAGAAATTAGTAAAAGAAGCAAGAAAGTTAAACAAGCCGATTTACGTATGGACGGTAAATGATATGGAAAGTTTAAAGGGATATTATAAATTAAACGTAGATGGTATTATTACCGATTATCCTGAAGATGCACGTGAAACAATTAAGATGTTAAAAGAGCAAGAAGCGGAAGAAAGTGATCTGTTTGATAAAATTAGCGAAACAACAGATGATTTATTTTCCAAGTTATTTATAAGTTACCCAGCTGCTGGCTAAATGCCTGCAGCTGTTTTTTTAGGAAAAGAATATATCTCTAAAGTATTGTACAAATTATTAACTGTATATGTATACGGAATCACTCGGGTTTCTTACATTGTTACATTATTGTCGAATAATAAGTGAATGCTGCTTATTTTTAGGGAGTATAATAAAAATAGAGTGATAGATAATGAAATGGAGCGAAGATGCTAATAGAATCAATGTTTCATATATTTACACTATTCTAAATATATAAACTTTTAAAAAATGATATGTTAGCGTTTTCATAACTTTTAAGTTATGCTAGAATAAGGACATAAGTTATTAATTATTACAAAAAGAAAAAAGACTTTCTTTTTTCTGTTAATTATAAGGGGGCATTTCATTATGCGTATTGGGGTACCAGCAGAAATTAAAAACAACGAAAACCGTGTGGCAATGACACCAGCAGGTGTTGTACATTTAATTCGTAACAATCACGAAGTATTCATTCAAAAGGGTGCAGGTCTAGGATCTGGTTTCACAGATGCTCAGTATGTTGAAGCGGGAGCAAAAATTGTTGATACGGCTGAAGAAGCTTGGAACATGGAAATGGTTATGAAAGTTAAGGAACCAGTTGAAAGCGAATACAAACACTTCAGCGAAGGTTTAATCTTATTCACATACTTACACTTAGCTCCAGAACCAGAATTAACGAAAGCGTTAATTGAGAAGAAAGTTGTTGCGATTGCATACGAAACAGTACAATTAGAAAACCGTTCTCTACCATTACTTGCACCTATGAGTGAAGTAGCTGGTCGTATGGCTGCACAAATTGGTGCACAATTCCTTGAGAAAAACAAAGGCGGTAAAGGTATCTTACTTGCAGGTGTTCCAGGGGTTAAACGTGGTAAAGTAACAATCATCGGTGGTGGACAAGCTGGTACAAATGCTGCTAAAATTGCAGTTGGACTAGGTGCGGATGTAACAATCATCGACTTAAGTGCAGAACGTCTTCGTCAATTAGATGACATTTTCGGAAACCAAGTAAAAACTTTAATGTCTAATCCTTACAATATTGCAGAAGCTGTAAAAGAGTCTGATCTTGTAATCGGTGCAGTATTAATCCCAGGTGCAAAAGC
Organism: Bacillus sp. AY3-1; assembly: GCF_008368785.1. Classification (NCBI taxonomy): domain Bacteria; kingdom Bacillati; phylum Bacillota; class Bacilli; order Caryophanales; family Bacillaceae; genus Bacillus; species Bacillus sp. AY3-1. The sequence continues at coordinate 23,008 of NZ_QORZ01000004.1, forward strand.
GCCAAAACTTGTAACAGAAGAAATGATTCAATCAATGGAACCAGGTTCTGTTGTTGTAGATATCGCGATTGACCAAGGTGGTATTTTCGAAACAACTGACCGAATTACAACTCATGATAACCCAACTTACGAAAAACACGGCGTTGTTCATTATGCAGTTGCAAACATGCCAGGTGCGGTTCCACGTACATCAACTCTTGCATTAACAAACGTAACAGTACCATATGCAGTACAAATTGCTAACAAAGGCTACAAAGAAGCTTGCCTAGGCAACTCTGCATTACTAAAAGGTATTAACACATTAGACGGCTATGTAACATTCGAAGCAGTTGCAGAAGCTCACGGTGTAGAGTACAAAGGTGCTAAAGAATTATTAGAAGCAGAAACAGTATCTTGCTAATAGAAGCATTATACAAAACAAAATCGAACAATATATAAACCAACATGATAAGAGCTAAGAGTGAAGATCTCTTAGCTCTTCTTGGCAAAAGGGGGCATACATCGTGGCCAACCTATTTAAAAAGAAATCCGTTACGCAATTGTTAGGGGAAAGTAAAAGTAAAACTTTAACGAAAACGCTAGGGGCATTCGACCTAACAATGCTAGGGATTGGTGCGATAATTGGTACAGGAGTTCTAGTATTAACTGGATTAGTAGCAGCAAGAGATGCTGGTCCAGCAGTTATTTTCTCATTCATGATTGCAGCAATTGTTTGTGGATTTGCAGCTTTATGTTACGCAGAAGTTGCATCTACACTTCCTGTTTCAGGTAGTGTGTACACATATTCATATGCAACAATTGGTGAGTTTGTTGCCCATTTAATGGGATGGACATTGTTATCCGTATATGTCGTAACGACTGCCGCAGTAGCCGGGGGATGGACGGGTTATTTCCATAATTTAGTGAGTGGATTAGGACTTGAAATTCCTAAAGCCTTGTTAACGATTCCATCGCAAGGTGGTATGGTAAACTTACCAGCAGTTATCGTTACGTTAGTGATAACTTGGTTATTATCACGAGGTACGAAAGAAAGTAAGCGTGTGAATAACATAATGGTATTAATTAAAATTGGTATTGTTGTTTTATTCATTGCAGTTGGTGTATTCTACGTGAAACCAGAAAACTGGATACCATTTGCACCGTACGGTTTAAGTGGAGTGTTCGCAGGGGGAGCAGCAGTATTCTTTGCTTTCTTAGGATTTGATGCATTAGCAACTTCTGCTGAAGAAGTAAAAAATCCGCAACGTGATCTACCGATTGGTATTATTGCTTCGTTAGTTATTTGTACAATCATTTATGTTGTAGTTTGTCTCGTTATGACAGGTATGGTTTCTTATAAAGAATTAGATGTACCAGAAGCTATGGCATATGTGTTAGAAGTTGTAGGACAAGACAAAGTAGCAGGTATAATCGCAATTGGAGCTGTAATTGGTATTATGGCTGTAATTTTCGCTTACATTTATGCAACAACTCGTGTATTCTTCGCAATGAGCCGTGACGGTTTATTGCCAAAATCTTTCGCGAAAATTAACAAGAAGACTGAAGCGCCAACATTTTCAGTTTGGTTAACAGGAATTGGTAGTGCTTTAATTGCTGGATTTATCGATTTAAAAGAATTGTCGAATTTAGCGAATATTGGAGCGTTATTAACATTCGCCATGGTTGGTGTAACTGTTATCATTCTTCGTAAAACGCATCCGAAATTACAACGTGGATTTATGGTACCACTTGTACCGATCTTACCGATTATTTCAGTTGCATGTTGTCTATTCTTAATGGTAAATTTACCATTAAAAACATGGATATACTTCGGTGTTTGGTTAGCAATCGGAGTAGTTGTATACTTTGTTTATTCGAAAAAACATAGTCATTTAAAAGACGATGGAAGTTCGCAGGATAATTTAGAACAAGCTAATTAAAAGGGATATAAGTATAGGTAAGCCTTGTGCGTCTAGGGAGCGCGCAAGGCTTTTTTCTTTTGGGCAAAATGTACATCCTTTTTTGTATGAGAATGTAATGGATGCGGAAAATATGTGTACGCCTTATTAAAATGTGAACAAAATGTTCGGAAAAATGTATGAGATTTCATTGACACATATGAATGGACGCTCATATAATAAGAGTATAAGATATATGAATAATTGTTCATATGTTCAAATGAAGAGGTGAGCTATAATGGCTGTAAATAAAGTAGAAACACCACAAGAGACATGTTCTCAAACGATAATTCATGAAGAAGTTGTTGATCAAGTAAAACAAACAATTCCAACTGATGAAAGTTTAAGTAAAGTAGCAGAATTATTTAAAGTATTAGGCGATCGTACACGGACGAGAATATTACATGCATTATTTGAAGCTGAAATGTGTGTTTGTGATTTAGCTTATTTATTAAGAATGACACAATCATCTATTTCGCATCAGCTTCGTGTGTTAAAGCAAGCGAAACTTGTAAAGAATCGTAAAGAAGGAAAGGTCGTTTATTATTCGTTAGCTGACCAGCACGTAATTCATATCTTCGAGCAAGCGTTTGAACACGTAAACGAGGAAGAATAAAAAGAACGCGAGGAGGGAGAACGATGGCTGAAGCATTAGTGAAAAAGAAACTGGTGTTAGAAGGTTTAGATTGTGCGAACTGTGCAATGAAAATTGAAAAAGGCGTTGGGAATATAGAAGGAGTAAATTCTTGCTCTGTAAATTTCGCGACAAAAACAATGGTTTTAGAAACAGCACAAAATACAGAAAGCGAAGTTGTTACAGAAGCAAAACAACTCGTTACAAAATTAGAACCGCACATTAAAGTGCAAGAAGAAAACAACACAAAAGTAGCAAAAGAAGTGTTTATATTAGAAGGTTTAGATTGCGCAAACTGTGCGATGAAGATTGAAAATAAAGTGAAAGAAATGCCCACTGTTTCAGCAGCAACTGTTGATTTCGTATCAAAGAAATTAAGAGTTGAAGTAGCGAATAAAAGAGAATTAGAAGCGACTGTAGCAAATATAACAAATATCGTTCAAAAGTTAGAACCAGATGTAAAAGTTGTTCGTGAAGAAAAAGGTGGGCATGACCACGGACATAGTCACGACCATGGTGAAGCAAATGTGAAAAAGATGGTAGGACGATTAGTGGTCGGCGGAATTTTGACAGCAATTGCTGCATTAGCGGGCTTACCACAAATGATAACAATTCCGTTATTCGTCCTTGCGTATTTATTAATAGGCGGAGATATCGTTTGGAGAGCGGTAAGAAACATAACTCGCGGCCAAGTGTTCGATGAGAACTTCTTAATGGCAATTGCAACACTAGGAGCTTTTGCGATTCAACAATATTCAGAAGCTGTTGCGGTAATGCTATTCTATCAAGTAGGGGAACTATTCCAAAGTATTGCGGTCAATCGCTCCCGAAAGTCAATTACTTCATTAATGGATATCCGTCCTGATTATGCGAATGTGAAGGTTGGAAATGAAACGAAACAAGTATCACCAGAAGATGTACAAATCGGCGATTATATTATCGTGAAGCCTGGTGAGAAAGTACCATTAGACGGAAAAGTAGTTGAAGGAACATCAATGGTAGATACTTCAGCATTGACTGGTGAATCTGTACCACGTGAAGTCGAAGTTGGAAATGATGTATTAAGTGGTTTTGTGAACCAAAATGGTGTATTAACAATTGAAGTGACAAAAGAATTTGGTGAATCAACTGTATCAAAAATTTTAGATTTAGTTCAAAATGCAAGCAGTAAAAAAGCGCCAACAGAAAACTTTATTACGAAGTTCGCGCGTTACTACACTCCAGTTGTAGTTATTACAGCAGCGATTATGGCGTTTATTCCACCACTTATTTTAGAAGGAGCTACATTCTCAGAATGGATTTATAGAGCTTTAGTGTTCTTAGTAATCTCTTGTCCATGTGCGTTAGTTGTATCTATTCCTCTTGGATTCTTTGGAGGAATTGGTGGTGCATCTAAAAGTGGTGTGTTAATAAAAGGAAGTAACTATTTAGAAGCTTTAAATGATGTGAAATATATTGTTTTTGATAAAACAGGAACATTAACAAAAGGTGTCTTCAAAGTTACAAAAATGGAACCAAGCGAAGGTATTACAAATGAAGAATTATTAGAGTATGCAACATTTGCTGAAGTGTATTCTAATCATCCAATTGCACAATCTATTCGAAAGGCATACGGAAAATCAATTGATGAAAAAATAATCGATGAGTATAGCGAAATTTCTGGTCACGGTACAGTCGTAAAAGTACAAGGAAAAGAAATTTTTGCAGGTAATGCTAAATTAATGAAAAAAGAAAACATTACATTTAAGCAACCAGAAACGGTAGGTACATTAGTTCACGTTGCTGTAGATGGGGAATATGCAGGTTATATCGTTATCTCTGATGAGGTAAAAGAAGATTCAAAACAAGCAATTCAAAAATTAAAAGAACTAGGTATTAAGAAGACAGTCATGTTAACGGGTGATGCAAAATCCGTTGGTGAAGCTGTTGGTAAAGAATTAGGTTTAGATGAAGTTCACGCAGAACTATTACCGCAACAAAAAGTCGAAGAGATTGAAAAAATTGATGCGGCGAAGAACGGAAAAGAAAAAGTTGCTTTCGTTGGTGATGGTATTAATGACACACCGGTATTAGCAAGAGCAGATGTTGGTATTGCGATGGGTGGTTTAGGATCAGATGCAGCGATTGAGGCGGCAGACATTGTTATTATGACTGATGAGCCTTCAAAAATTGCAACAGCCTTAAATATTGCAAAACGCACACGACGCATTGTATGGCAGAATATCATCTTTGCATTAGGGGTAAAAGGATTAGTTTTATTACTTGGTGCTTTTGGTATTGCAACAATGTGGGAAGCTGTCTTCTCAGATGTTGGTGTGACACTACTTGCAGTGTTAAATGCAATGCGTGTACTACGAGTGAAAGATTTATAAAAAAGAGGACGCAACCTGCGTCCTTTTTTTTAGGTTATTTTGTTGAAATTGACTCAATAATAACAAATATTATTTTATAAATAAATAACGTAATATTAAAATTTGCAAATAAAAAATATTTGTCGTACTATTTTAATATATTTTCCACAAAGATACATATCGTATTGAAAAAACAGAGAAGGAAAAGCTTCTCTGTTTTATTTTTGTATATTTTTTTCAACTTGTTCTCGAACAGTTTGAATATAATTCATTTTATGATCCCAACATTCTTGACTTAAATCGACAGGGTACTCTTCGGGATTTAAAGTTCGCATATATTCTTCCCAAAATAGTGCGAGACTCTGTTCGTTATATTTTTGAATATCTAATATATCTGGTAATTCATATGTTCTTTCGCCGTTAATGAAAATGTCTTTATGCAGTTCGCGTGCTTCAAAGTTTGTTACAAATTTACTTATATACGTGTGAACAGGATGAAACATTTTTAAACGTTCTTCTTTTCCTGGCTCTTCAGAATCTAATGCAATATAATCGCCTTCTGCATGATCGTTAACTCGATTGATAATGCGATAAATTCGTTTCAGTCCTGGAGTGGTAATTTTTTCAGGGTTAGATGAAATTTTAATTGTATCATTTAACTTTCCATCAGTATCTTCAATCGCAACTAGTTTATAGACAGCCCCTAACGCTGGTTGTTCAAAGGACGTAATTAATTTTGTTCCAACGCCCCATACATCAATTTTTGCGCCTTGAGATTTCAAGTGCATAATTGTGTATTCATCTAAATCGCTAGAAGCAATAATTTTTGTATTTGTAAACCCAGCTTCATCTAGTAGTTTTCTTGCCTTTTTAGATAAATAAGCCATATCACCACTATCAAGGCGAATTCCATAAAAATCGATACGATCCCCAAACTCTTTCGCGACGCGAATCGCATTTGGAACACCTGATTTTAAAGTGTCGTATGTATCAACGAGAAAGACACATTTTTTATGAGTTTCAGCGTATTTCTTAAACGCGACATATTCATCGCGATATGCTTGAACGAAAGAGTGAGCGTGTGTGCCTGCTACAGGTATTCCGAAGCGCTTCCCAGCCCGTACGTTACTCGTAGATGAGAAACCACCAATAAAGGCAGCGCGTGTGCCCCAAAGAGCAGCATCAAACTCGTGGGCACGTCTTGTGCCGAATTCTAAAAGTTCATCGTTATTTGCAGCATGCTTCATACGAGCAGCTTTTGTTGCAATTAATGTTTGGTAATTCACAATGTTTAACAGGGCAGTTTCAATAATTTGTGCTTCGCCGAGCGGTGCGTCAACACGTAATAAAGGCTCGTTATTAAATACCACTTCACCTTCTTGCATACTTCGAACGGTCCCAGTGAATTTCATATTTTGTAAATAATGAAGGAATTCTTCTTCAAATTGTAATTCTGCTAAATAAGCGATATCGCTTTCGGTAAAGCTGAAGTTTTCTATGTACTCTACAATCTTTTCAAGGCCAGCAAAAACAGCATAACCGTTCTCGAATGGAAGCTTTCGAAAGTATAAATCAAACACCGAGCGGCGATTATGAATACCATCTTTCCAATATGTATAAGCCATATTAATTTGATATAAATCTGTATGTAAGGCATAGCTATCGTCTTTATAATAAGTCATCGCGAAAACACCTCCATAATTTGGTTATAGTATACCAATTTTTAATCGCTCGTAGCAAAGAATGGATATGAAAGTAGAGTCAAGAGGGAAAAAAATGAAATATTGCATATTTTTTAGAAAATTAACATTTATCAATTTATATTTCTCAAGATTTTATGTATTATTAGAGTAATGGGGGTAATGAGAATGGAGGAGGACAATGCAACAAACATTAGAAAAAATAGGCAAACAAGTCTTTTATAAACGGCTACAGCAAAAAATGACACAAGAAGAATTATGTCAGGGCATTTGTTCTGTCTCATACTTAAGTAAAATCGAAAATGGAAAGATCGAGGCATCAGAAGAAATTCTACAATTGCTCTGCACAAGGTTAGAAATTGCCGTGACGGATTTGAGAGATGTAGAAGAAGATGTGAAGGGGAAGCTGGATGAATGGTTGAATGCACTAGTTCATTTGGACAAGCCACAAGTAGAGCGCATATATGAAGAATTACAAGGTGAAATGAAGCATGTTTTGGATTTTGAAATTATAAATTATTATAGACTGCTTTATACGCGTTATTTAATTATGAAACGAGATTTTCTTGCTGTTGAAGAAGAATTAGAGAGATTAAAAAAGATGTACAAAAAGTATTCGCCATTTCAGAAATTATTATATACGTATAGTAAAGGTCTATATTATTTTTTACAGCATAAATATAAAACGGCCTTAGATTATTTAGTTCAAACTGAAGTGATGGCGAAAGAACAAGGCTATTATGAAACTGGAATCTATTATAATTTAGCTCTTGTTTATAATGAATTAGAAATAGAACATATGGCTTTACATTTTGCTCATTTAGCTATGGAAGGCTTTAAGAATGAATATAAATTTCGTCATGTAATTAATTGCCAGTTATTAATAGGGTTAAGTTATATACAGAAAAAACAATATAACGAAGCTTTAGGAATTTATAGAAATATTTTAAGAGAGGCTAATTCTTTTGCGGATAAAGATAACATAACAGCGATTGCTCTAAATAACATGGGGTATTTACATTACCATTTAAAGGATTATGCAAAAGCGAAAGAGTATTATTTACAATGTTTACAATACAAGAAGGAAGAAGATTTAGATTACATTGATGCTGTATATGAGATTGCATTGCAATGTATTGAATTGAAGGAATTTGAAGAAGTAAAAGAGTGGATTAATAAAGGGATAGAAGTTGCGAAAAGAGATGAGAAGTATAAAAGTATGTTATATACACTTTTAATACTTCAATATAAATATTTTGAAGAGAAGGGGGTGTATAAAAAGTTTTTAGAAACAGAAGCTTTAACATTTTTTAAGCAAGAGGAAAATAAAAAAGATTTAAAAAAGGTATATTTAGAATTAGCAAAATATCATGAAGAAGTATTAGAATTCCAAGAAAGTAATCGGTATTATAGACTAACTATTAATTTATTAGAAGAAAAGGGAGGAAGATGAATATGAAGAAAATGATTTTTGGTGCATTAGCATTAGTGGCTATATTAGTAGTGTTAGAACCTCAATATGCTTGGACTGGAGATATGTATGGTCAAGCTAAAGAAGTAATAGAAGTAATAAATTCTTAATGAAAAACCCCTTTCCGATTGGAAAGGGGTTTTTCAATATTTGTTCCTCAAAATTCTACAAAACTTGAGAAAATAATTATTTGAATTTTTAGTATATTAATAGTGGAAACATAGTGCTACGATAAAACTACTCTTTTTCAAAAAATAATTTATTAGGGGGAAGATTCATGAAAAAGAAAAGTTTAGCGTTAGTGTTAGCGGCAGGAATGGCAGTTACAACGTTTGGAGGGACAGGCTCTGCATTTGCGGATTCTAAAAATGTGCTCTCTACGAAGAAGTACAATGAAACGGTGCAATCACCTGAGTTTATTTCTGGTGATCTAACTGGAGCGACTGGTAAGAAAGCAGAATCTGTTGTGTTTGATTACTTAAACGCAGCAAAAGGTGATTATAAGTTAGGGGAAAAGAGTGCGCAAGATTCTTTCAAAGTAAAACAAGTGAAAAAAGATGCTGTAACTGATTCAACAGTAGTACGTATGCAACAAGTATATGAAGGAGTACCTGTATGGGGTTCTACGCAAGTAGCTCACGTAAGTAAAGATGGCTCTTTAAAAGTATTGTCTGGAACAGTTGCGCCTGATTTAGACAAAAAGGACAAGTTGAAAAATAAAAATAAGATCGAAGGTGCAAAAGCAATTGAAATTGCACAACAAGATTTAGGTGTAACACCGAAATATGAGGTAGAACCAAAAGCGGACTTATATGTATATCAAAATGGTGAAGAAACAACATATGCATACGTTGTAAATCTAAACTTCTTAGATCCAAGCCCAGGAAACTACTACTATTTCATTGAAGCAGAAAGCGGTAAAGTATTAAATAAGTTTAATACAATCGATCATGTGACGAATGATGATAAGTCACCAGTTAAACAAGAGGCTCCTAAGCAAGATGCAAAAGCAGTTGTAAAGCCTGTAACAGGAACAAATAAAGTAGGAACTGGTAAAGGGGTATTAGGAGATACGAAATCGCTTAATACAACGTTATCTGGATCATCTTACTACTTACAAGATAATACACGCGGGGCAACGATTTTCACATATGATGCGAAAAATCGTTCAACATTACCAGGAACATTATGGGCAGATGCAGATAATGTTTTCAATGCAGCGTATGATGCAGCAGCGGTAGATGCTCATTACTATGCAGGTAAAACATATGATTACTATAAAGCTACATTTAATAGAAATTCTATTAATGATGCAGGAGCGCCGTTAAAATCAACAGTTCATTACGGAAGTAATTATAATAATGCATTCTGGAACGGATCACAAATGGTATACGGAGATGGTGATGGTGTAACGTTTACTTCATTATCTGGTGGAATTGATGTAATTGGTCATGAATTAACGCATGCGGTTACGGAAAATAGCTCGAATTTAATTTATCAAAATGAATCAGGAGCATTAAATGAAGCAATTTCTGATATCTTTGGTACATTAGTAGAGTTCTATGATAACCGTAATCCAGATTGGGAGATTGGTGAAGATATTTACACGCCTGGTAAAGCAGGAGACGCACTTCGCTCTATGAGTGATCCGGCGAAATATGGTGATCCAGATCATTATTCTAAGCGTTACACTGGTTCAAGTGATAACGGTGGAGTTCATACGAACAGTGGTATCATTAACAAACAAGCTTATTTATTAGCAAATGGTGGTACACATTCTGGTGTAACTATAACTGGTATTGGTAAAGATAAGTTAGGTGCAATTTATTACCGTGCAAATACACAATATTTCACGCAATCTACTACATTTAGCCAAGCTCGTGCTGGTGCAGTACAAGCTGCAGCTGATTTATATGGTGCGACTTCTGCGGAAGTAGCAGCAGTGAAGCAATCATTTAGTGCTGTTGGTGTAAACTAAGGGTTTAAGAGAGTATTATTAATAAAATACTTCAAAAATAAAGAAGGAGCCTATGCTCCTTCTTTATTTTTTTCTCCATTTTTTCCACAAATAAAACAATCCAACACAACCCGCTATTGTTACAATCCACTTCGCTTCATTCGTTCCATTCATGACATGATAGGCAGAATATACTTCGATTAACAAAGCCGGTATTTTACCTATTGTGCTGGCAATACTGAAAGAGAGTAATGACATTTTGCCTAGAGCGGCAAATAAAGTAACGATACTTGATGGGATGAAAGGTATGAATCGAAACGATAGAACGAGTAGAAAGGCCTCTCTACCTTCTACATAAAGTAGGCGTTCTACCTTTGGATACTTATTTGCTTTGTTGTGAGTGAATTTCTGAAGGCCTATACGATAAATATAAAACGAGATAATAGCCCCTAATGCCTCACCTGCGATCGAAATAATGGTCCCGTTTGTTACACCAAAGAGCTGTATGTTAATAGCGGTCAAAAAAATACTAGGGATAAAACCTAAAAGACTGATGATGACGTTAATTAAGATACTAAGTGGAATTGCGATTGAATAATAGTCTGTTAAGAAGTTTTGAATTGTTTCAGCCATTGTTTAAAATCCTTTATCTTTTTTTGCATTACACCATATTTCCATTGTGTAGGCAAGCACAAATTTACATAATGTAGAAAACGTTGATAAAACACCATCGATATACCTTATATGGGTATTAGGTATATAAAATTAGGGGTATATTTTATTTTTTATAAAATCACCAAAAAACTCTGTTTTTAAAGGGATGTTTAGCTATTTTAGGGATGATTTAATCTGGGAAATAATTATAAAAACATAGGGGTATATTTCGGAGAGGATCCAAAATAGTAGTTTGATGAAACTAGGGTGGTAATATGGCAAAATTGATGAGGAATTTTAAAAATGTATATGTTTTTTCGTTGTGAAATTGACTTTTAGTGAAGTTACGATAATAATCATGGAAGAGGTGATATTATGAAACGAATAAGTAGTCTTCTCTTGAGTAGTTTATTGGCATTAATGCTGATCTTAAGTGGATGTGCAGGAAAAGAACAAAAAACAGAGAAACAAACAGGGAATCAATCGACATCAGTAGAAAAAATTAGTGATAATATTTTAGATGAAATGGAAGGGCCACCTAAAAATGGTCATACGATTGAAAGACATGTAGGAAAATCAGAAGAGGATTTGAAGAATCGCTTGAAGACAGATAAAGTATCAGCGGCAAGTACATACTATGATAAGGAAACAGCGACGAAAGCTGTAAAAGATAGTTTGAAGCAGCATGATAAGGAAATTCAAGATTGGTTAAAAAATTCTAAAGAGGCTCGTCTCGTATTAAATACAACTCATTCATTCCCAGTTGGAAAAACGGTAATAAAGAAAAATATGAATGTAAAAGACAAGTTAGTAAAAACTGTTACTGTTTTGGCGAGAGATAAGTCAGGAGATTTAGGATATAAGATCATTACTTCTTATCCATCTGATAAATAAGAAGGGGGAGTAAATATGTATACGACATTACAATATTTTCTCAAATCGTATTGTACGTTAAGTATCCATGAGGATGAAATAGTAGGCGTGATGGAAGAGTTTATAGAGCAAGAAGATGAAGAAATTGTTTTGAAATTACGCAATGAATTATTATATATGAAGAAAAAAAACGCTTGGGAAGAGGCGTGTGTATTAGCTGCGAAGCAAGGAAATCGCATGTGGTCTTTAGAAGAAACGAAAGACCATCTTGAAGCTTTTTTACTACTATTGCAAAAGAAAAAGGCGTGAATAGATCACGCCTTTTTTGTTTGCCAATTTGATGGTGTCTCATTGTGTTGGGGCACTTTTATATACGCTTTTTGAAATTTGTCCATTTGATACTACTTCACCGTTTTGTGTTACTTTTTTATACGTAACCGCTGTTATTTTATCACCAGTTCTACTAACTACTTGAGAAGAAACTTCAACATTTTTACCAGTATTTGTACCAAAAATGCGAGTAGTAATACTACCGCCATTTGAAAATGCTTGAATATAAATATGATTGCCTGTATTGTTTTTAAATTTTAAATCCGGACCATAATCTGCCACTGCTGCATCTTGCCCAAGTGGTAAATAATTTACGGGCATAGAATGATTGCTTCGAGAAACAATTCCTAAATCTGCTCTTAAAGCTGCGCTATATAAAGTGCTACTAACTTGGCAAACGCCTCCGCCTGCACTTTGTATAACTTTACCTTGTGAAAATACTGCTGCGGATTTATAACCATGGGCAGCATCCGTTACGCCAACACGGCCATTAAAACTAAACGTTTCATCAGGTGCGACAATAACTCCACTTAAAGTATTAGCTGACTTATTTACGTTATAGGACTGGTTTCCATTCCGACCAGCCATTGGAGTTGAATATTCAGCAATTACTTCTTTAATCCCCATTTTCTGTATATCTTCTGTAGAACGCTCAGGTTTTAAGAGTGTAACTGGTAATGTAACGTCCGATGAGCCAGAAGTAATGGCCTGCTGCGTTAAATCAGTTAATTTTCCTTTATCAATTTTTTCTCCATTTTGACTTTGGCTAATATTTACTGTAGAGCCTTCAACACTTAATTCTGCATTAATAGGATTTTTTAATGTTTCATTATATTTATCCTTCATAAAGCTTTCATAAGCAGTTGTATTTAATTGAGCTGTTAATTTATAGTCACGTTTTAATTCACCGTTTTCGGCCTGCTTCCGCATTTGGTAACGATTCATTGCGTTTCCTTCTTGTTCTTTAAAGATTTTGTCAATAATATCTTTTTCCTTATAATTTATCCCTAAATCTTTCCATGTGTACGTTTGTTTATCATTTTGGAATATGTAGGTAAGAGATTTTTGATCTAATTCAGTTACCTTTTGATTAATAATTGCTTGAATATCTTTTTTATTTTTTCCATCGAGAGAAATACCTTCAAATGTAGTATTTGGTAATGCAGTAGTATCTAATTGATTATTTAGTTTGGATACATATTGATATCCACCAACACCGCCTACACAAAGTAATATGCCTCCAGTAATTGCAGAACCGATCAGTATTTTACTTAGCTTCATTTATTTCCCCCCAGAAATTTTTGTATAAATATATGTATTACATTTTTTGTATAAAAATGATGAAAATAACATTATGTACGTACTAGTATACTATTATTTCCACTGTGTGTGTAATGTTTTTATAAAAAACGTTACACTGTTGTAATAATTGTCTCTTTTTGTCACAATATGTACGAGAAATAAGTTGAAAATTATAATAAAAAGGCTGTCTAGAAAGATCTAGCAGCCTTTTTATTATAATTTTTTATGTTCATTTTTATTCGTAACACCGAGATGTTCTTGTAGTGTTGTCGAAATATTATTGACGCTTTTTTCATTTGGAACGTAATAATAAATACCACCTATATATTTATCAGTACCTTCTACTTGCATTTTGTCCATTTTTAAATTGGAATCCATTGAATTTTTGGCAATTGTCATCATATCATCAAAAGTTAAATTTGTTTTTAAGTCTTTATCGACAGCGTCTAATAGGCCACCGATTTTATTAATGGAATTAAGAGATAGTGCTTTTGTAGCAATAGCTTCTAAAACAAGCTGTTGTCGTTGACCGCGCATATAATCACTGTCGATATGACGAGTTCTAGCTAGTGCTAATGCCTCTTCTCCATTTAAATGTTGACGTCCTTTTTTGAGGTGAATTGCATCTGCTTCGTCTTTACTATTTTGTTCTGAAAACTCAACCGGAACATCGACAGTAATACCACCAAGAGAATCGACAATTTTGATAAATGATTTAAAGTTGAATTTTACATAGTAATCAACTGGAACATCTAAAAATTTCTCCACTGTATCAATTGTACTATCCACACCACCGAATACGTGCGCATGTGTAATTTTATCGTATTTATCACGTGATTTAATGTAGACACGTGAGTCACGTGGAATACTGACAAGTTTAACAGATTTATCGTTTTTATTAATTGTTGCAAGTAATAGCGCATCCGTACGAGTTGCTTTTCCGTAATTCTTGTCCCTAATATCACTTTCATCAACACCCATAATAAGTACGGAAATGTTGTCAGTCATAGGTTTCACGGCTTTTTCACGTTTGCTGGATTTATCCCCGCGGCCCAGTTCAGAATAGGCATTACTTAATACAGACTTTGCTTTACTGTATATATGGAAGGAGTAGCCTCCTGCTCCAAGTGCTATAATCAGTAATGGAATAAGAAGGAACCAGAGTAGGCGTTTTTTCTTTGAGTTTCCTTTTTTGGCTCGGGTGTCTTTGTTCATATCATCGGATTTCATCATTTTTCTCCTTTAAAACTATCAAAGTGTATACATCTAGAAGCGCATTCAAACACATAAAAAATATTGTACGCTAAATAAAAGCGATTGTACATGTATAAAAAATAGATGTCTTGATTATTTATAAGACACCTATTCGTTATTGTATACAAAAGATAGGGATAAGAAAATGATAAAATTTTACCTGATTACAACATAATGCTTACGATAATTGCAGATAAAATGCTAACGAGAGTAGCTCCATATAGTAATTTAAGACCAAATCTGGCAACGACATTTCCTTGTTCTTCGTTTAACCCTTTTACCGCACCTGAAATAATGCCGATAGAAGAAAAGTTGGCAAAAGAAACGAGGAAAACAGAAATGATACCTATTGTACGGGGAGAGAGGCTATTAGAAATTTTACTAAGGTCCATCATTGCTACAAATTCATTCGTTACAAGCTTCGTTGCCATAATGCTACCAGCTGTGACAATTTCAGAACTTGGTACACCGATAAGGAATGCAATAGGCGCAAAGACGTACCCAATTAATTGCTGGAAAGTAATGCCGAATATAATGAGGAATAGGTCATTTATGCAACTCATTAATGCGACGAATCCGATGAGCATTGCACCGACAACGATTGCTACGCGAAAACCATCTAGAATGTATTCTCCAAGCATTTCAAAAAAGCTTTGCTTTTCGCCTTTAATTTCTAAAATATCCTCGTCATCTTTCACATCGTAAGGGTTAATGATGAGTACGATAATAAAACCACTAAATAAATTGAGAACGAGTGCGGTTACTACATATTTAGGCTCGATCATTGTCATATAGGCACCTACGATAGACATAGATACGGTTGACATGGCAGAAGCACAAAGTGTATAAAGACGGTGTTTTGGAATTTGAGATAATTGCTTTTTAACTGTAATAAAAACTTCTGATTGGCCGACAATGGCAGAGGCAATAGCGTTGTAAGATTCTAATTTCCCAAGACCATTTATTTTGCTAAGGAAGTAACCGATCCAATGAATAAAAAATGGTAGTATTTTGAAATGTTGTAGTATACCAATTAAGACGGAAATGAAGACAATTGGTAATAATACAGTAAGGAAAAATGACATTTCTCCTTTATTGGCAAGACCGCCAAATACAAAGTTTATACCATCAGCAGCATACTCGAGTAGCTTTGTAAACAGACTGGAAATGACCCGAATAAGTATGAGGCCGATTTCTGTATTTAATAATAAATAGGTTAAAATTAACTGTATAATAAGCATGATGAAAATTGGTTTAAATTTAATATGTTTCTTATTGTTGCTAGCAATATAAGCAAGGAAGAAAACAACGATAAGTCCCACGAAAAAAGTAATAAATTTCATAGTAAGCCCCCTAAAAGAGATATTCTGCTATATATGTTTTTCATTTCAAGGGAGAATATGCATCTTTGGTAAAGAAAGGAATGGAGAGAGCATGAATATATGTAGAGTGCACCACGTTGCAATTATTTGTTCGAATTATGAACGGTCAAAGGATTTTTATACTCGGATATTAGGTTTTAAAGCGATAAATGAAGTATATAGAAAAGAACGAGATTCTTATAAGTTAGATTTATGTGTAAGGGAAGAGTATCAAATTGAATTATTTTCATTTCCTAGTCCACCTGAGCGCCCAAGTTTTCCAGAAGCAGCTGGGCTTAGACATTTAGCATTTGCTGTTACAAATATAGAAGAAGCTGTAAACCATTTAAAACAATGTGGTGTGGAGACTGAAGCGATACGTATAGATGAAATTACGGATAAAAAATTTGTCTTTTTCCAAGATCCTGATGGCTTGCCTTTAGAATTGTATGAGGCTTGAAATTGGTGAATTTTATATAGGGTTGCTTTCAAATAAATGAAGAAACTAAAGTGAAACTTCTTTTTTAAAGGAGGTGTAACTTTAGCTAAGAAAGCTAAAGGACATATGTGGATATTTTAAAATTATTGATGGTAGCCATCCTTATTGCGTTAACAGCATTTTTTGTGGCTGTTGAGTTTGCAATTATTAAGGTGCGTAGCAGTCGTATTGATCAACTCGTTAGTGAGAAACGACGAGGAGCATTGGCAGCTAAAAAAGTAACTTCGAATTTAGATGAGTATTTATCAGCATGTCAGTTAGGTATTACAATTACTGCTTTAGGGCTTGGGTGGTTAGGAGAACCTACTATAAAACATATACTCGAGCCGTTGTTTTTAAAATTACACCTATCTCCTGCAATTGCCAGTACAGTTTCATTTATTATTGCCTTTGCAGTTATTACGTTTTTACATGTTGTCATTGGTGAACTTGCTCCGAAGACGCTCGCTATACAAAGGGCAGAGCAAGTTAGCTTATTATTATCGAAGCCAATTATTTACTTTTACCGAGTAATGTATCCGTTTATTTGGGCTTTAAATGGTTCTGCAAGGCTTGTGACAGGGTTATTCGGATTACATCCGGCTTCTGAACATGAAGTTGCTCATTCGGAGGAAGAATTACGATTAATCTTATCCGAGAGTTATGAGAGCGGAGAGATTAATCAAAGGGAATTTAAATATGTAAATAATATTTTTGAATTCGATAATAGAGTCGCAAAGGAAATTATGGTACCTCGTACGGAAGTTGTAGGTTTATATGAGGACGAACCATTTGAAACACATATTAAAATAATCGCACAAGAAAAGTACACAAGATATCCCGTATTTGGTGAAGATAAAGATGAAATTATTGGGATGGTTAATGTAAAGGATTTATTTATTCGTTATATGGATGGTAATCGAGACGAGGGGTGCTCGATTAAGCCATATACAAGACCAGTTATTGAAGTGTTAGAAAATATTCCTATTCATGATTTGCTATTACAAATGCAAAGAAAACGAATTCCATTAGCTGTATTATATGATGAATATGGTGGTACAGCGGGGATCGTTACACTAGAAGATATTTTAGAAGAAATTGTTGGAGAAATCCGAGATGAATACGATGAAGATGAACACCCGCCTATAGAGCATATAAGTGAAGGGTGTAAAATCGTAGAGGGAAAAGTGCTTATTAGTGAAGTAAATGATTTATTTGGCCTACACTTAATCGCTGATGATGTAGATACAATTGGTGGCTGGATTATGGTACAAAAGCAAATCGTTGCTGAAGGAGATATTATTGAAAAACACGGCTTTTCTTTTAAAGTTCTTGAAAAGGATATGCATCAAATTAAACGAGTGGAAATAAAGAAGGTAGAAGAATGATTTTCTATAAATTTTTATCCCGCTATTTGTGGGCAGTAAGACCCCTACCTCAAAATTCAGCGAAAGCGAAGAAGTTAGGTGGGGGATCAACAAAACCCCCACTGATTAAAGTTTCACTTTATAAAAGATATATATAGAAAAATAAATGTTTGCGCTTTCAAAAAAGGTGCTATATAGTGAAGGTGGATACTGAAAAATTCTTCTGAATGATACTCGTTTTTTAGAGGCGAATTTTTTAGATAAGGATTTAGAATGAAAAGTATAGGTGATGAAAATGATAGCAACGAAGGATATACGTATAGAGAAAGATTTTTTAGGTGAAAAGGAAGTACCGAGTGTAGCTTATTATGGGGTACAAACATTACGTGCTGTAGAAAATTTCCCGATTACAGGATATCGCATTCATCCGTCACTCATTACGGCAATGGCAATTGTGAAAAAAGCGGCGGCCCTTGCAAATATGGATACTGGTTACTTAGCTAAAGACATTGGATATGAAATTGCAGAGGCAGCGCAAGAAATTGTTGATGGGAAATTCCATGATCAATTTATCGTGGATCCAATCCAAGGCGGTGCTGGAACTTCTATTAATATGAATACAAATGAAGTAATCGCTAATCGAGCTTTAGAACGTATGGGATATGAAAAAGGCGAGTATATGAAAATTAGCCCAAACACGCATGTGAACATGGCTCAATCAACGAATGATGCGTTTCCAACGGGAATTCATATTGCAACTCTTATGATGTTAGAAGAACTTCTTATTACAATGGAAGAACTTCATGCTGCTTTCTGTGAAAAAGCAAAAGAGTTCGATCACGTCATTAAAATGGGGCGTACACATTTACAAGATGCTGTTCCGATTCGTCTTGGACAAGAATTTGAAGCGTATAGCCGAGTGCTTGAACGTGATATAAAAAGAATTAAACAGTCTCGCCAACATTTATATGAAGTGAACATGGGGGCGACAGCTGTTGGTACGGGATTAAATGCAAACCCTACGTACATTGAACAAGTGGTTAAACACTTGCGAACATTTAGTGGATTTCCACTTGTTGGTGCAGAGCATTTAGTTGATGCAACGCAAAACACAGATGCATACACAGAAGTATCTGCGGCATTAAAAGTATGTATGATGAATATGTCTAAAATTGCAAATGATCTTCGTATTATGGCATCTGGTCCACGTGTTGGATTGGCGGAAATTCAATTACCAGCTCGCCAACCAGGTTCATCTATTATGCCAGGTAAAGTAAATCCTGTTATGGCAGAAGTAATTAATCAAGTTGCTTTCCAAGTAATTGGTAATGATCATACAATTTGCTTAGCATCAGAAGCAGGACAATTAGAGTTAAACGTAATGGAGCCTGTACTCGTATTTAATTTAATTCAATCTATTAGTATTATGAATAACGGATTCCGTGTATTCCGGGAATATTGTATTAAAGGAATTACAACAAATGAAGAATTGCTGAAGCAATATGTTGAGAAAAGTGTTGGAATTATTACAGCGGTGAACCCTCATATTGGTTACGAAGCAGCATCTCGTATTGCACGTGAAGCAATTGAAACAGGAAAATCTGTTAGGGAGCTATGTTTAGAACATGGTGTACTGACAGAAGAAGAATTGGATATTATTTTAGATCCGTTCGAAATGACGCATCCCGAAATTGCTGGAGCTTCTTTACTAAAGAATAAGAAGATGTAATGTGAAAAAACACCGATCCATTTGGATCGGTGTTTTTTGTTTAAAAGATATTAAATACAGCATTTAATTGAAGTAAGCTAATAATAGCTAAGAAGATTAAACTATATTTCATCACTGTTTTAAATAGAGCAGATTCTTTACCAACTAGTCCAACTGCCGCACAAGCAACTGCTATGGATTGTGGTGAAACCATTTTTGCTATTGTGCCACCAACTACGTTTAATGAAACGAGAGTAGATGGTACGATGTTTAATTGATCGGCAGTTACTGCTTGAAGTGGTGCGAATAGTGAACCACTAGATACTACTGAACCAGTAATGAATACGCCAATCCATCCTAAGATTGGAGAAAGAATAGGGAATGCATTTCCAGTAGAAGAGAATGCAAGTCCAAGTGTAGATGACATACCAGAGTAGTTCTCTACGTAAGCTAAAGCGATAACGCTACAAATTGTATATACTGGAACCTTTAATTCTTTTATTGTTTCAATCATTAATTCTTTAATCATTTTGCCGTTTACACGGTAGACGATAAGTGAAACGATAATTGCTAATACAATCGCAGTAGTTGTAGAAGAGAATACATCTAGTTTGAAAATCGCTGCGAAAGGTGTATCAGCTTTTGTGATTGGTGCAGTTTTAATAACTTGATTATGAAGACCAGGGAATTGAATGTTAAATACTAAGTTTGCTAATGGACCATCCGGAGCAAATAAAGCTTTAATTGGTTTTAAATTAAAGATTGTTACAAATGCAGTTAAGAATATGAATGGAGACCAAGCATATAAAATTTGATTGAATGTATGAGATTCTTTTTCTTCTTGTTTTTCTTCTTTAGCAGAAGATTTTGGTTGCCAAACACGTAAGAATAATGCAAGAGCGACCATACTTACGACTGCTGCAAAAATATTAGTAAGTTCAGCGCCTAAGAAGTAAGTTACAACAAACTGAGTAATTGCGAAAGAAACACCACTTACAAGAATACCTTGCCAAGTTTCTTTAATGCCTTTAAATCCATCTACCATTGAAACAAGTAAGAACGGTAAAACAATACTAATGAATGGTAAAATAAGAACAGTTTGACGACCGACAGTTAATGCATCTATTCCAGTTAATTGTGCAGGTACTGTAACTGGAATACCCATAGCCCCCATAGCACCACCAGCGATATTAGCTACTAAGCAAATACCCGCTGCTTTTAATGGATTAAAGCCCATACCTACAAGTAATGCAGCTGTAATAGCAACCGGAACACCGAAACCAGCTGCGCCTTCTAAGAAAGCGCCGAAAGAATAAGCGATTAATAATACTTGTAAACGTTGATCATTTGTAATACTTGAAATACTATCACGAATGACATTGAATTGTTCTGTTTTAACAGTTAATTTGTAAAGGAAGATAGCTGCGATAACGATAGTACAAATTGGATAAAATCCAGATAAAACACCAAATCCGGCAGATGCTACCGCTGCAGTTGTAGGCATTTTATAAACAAATATAGCAAGAATAATAGCGACAATTACACTGTAAAGACCAGCCATGTAACCTTTCATTTTGAATCCCACTAAACAAATAATGAAGCAGAAAATTGGAAGTGCTGCGATTAGTGCAGATAACCAAATATTGTTTAATGGGTCATAAATTTGTGTCCAAGTACTCATAATAATGACAACTCCTATCTATTTTATGTGAAGAAATTCACATTATTTGTGAAACTATTCACAATCAACTTACATGCTTAGTATATTCTCCTTCAACACTATTGTCAACGTAAAAAAGTATAATTATTCCATAATAGTGTTAAAAGAAATGCTTTGTTCATAAAGTGGACAAAAAAGCGCACTCAAATGGATTTGAGTGCGCTTTTTGAAGTTATTTCCATATTATTTTGTCTGTTCATATATCATTGATTCCATATGTTAGATGAAGTCTTTGCATTAAGTATATAGGATGTTGGAATAGTTGAAATTTGATAGGTATCACATTCTGGTCCGAGTTGATCTAGTAAGAAAGAGAAAGCAAATGCATTTAATAGGAAGTTTTGAATAACAGTCTGAGCAAGTACAATACGAATTAAAACAACAATAAGTTAATTTTTAATATTATATTATTTTTTTACTGAAAATTCCTTTTAGCGTAACAAAGAGGTTAAATATAACCCAAATACGTTACGATAGGTTATCAATTATAGACGGTATTTTACAATATCATTACTGCACGTTGCAATGAGGTGAAAATATAACAAAAAGCCTGATAAAACAACGTTTGCAAGCAAAGTATTTGCAGCTCGTTGTTTTGCTTTTTCGTTATATCATATAGTATAATATTCAAAATCAGCAAGGAATTTTTCCTGAGCTCTTTGCTGGTTAAGGTGGAAAAAATTTTCAGCTTTATAGGTTGATAAAGTTATGTCGTAACAGGAAATATAAGAACAGATATATAAATAAATAAAAAGAAAATAAAAACGAAAATGAGGGGAACTTTATGAGCCAAAATCAATTCGAATGTCGTATTTCAGAAGAAGATGTACAAATGTTAAGAGCGTTAGCGCATCCGTTGCGTCTACGTCTAGTAATGGAACTAATGCAACGTGGGACTTGTAATGTAACACAATTACAGGAAGTATTAGAAATTCCACAATCAACAGTTTCGCAACATTTAACGAAATTAAAACAAAATAAAGTAGTGCGCTTTGAAAGACGAGGATTAGAAGTGTATTATCAAATTCATAATGATAAAGTAAGTGAAGTTGTAAAAACATTATTTTCTTAAAATTTGAATATTATGGAAAAAGACGTGTGGGATATACGTCTTTTTTTATTTGTCAGAAAGGTAATAGGAGAGAAAATGTTAGCAGGAAAGGAAGAAAAGGCTATCCATTAAAATGCTGCTATATGGAATATATTCTAAAGGGGAAAGAAAAGATAGAAAGGAGTGTAGTAAGTAAAAGGAGGAATAGTAGTATGGATGTAAAACGTGTGAAACAAATTTTATCTTCTTCAAGTAGCATTGACGTTACATATGAGGGCGTCCCAGTATGGATTGAGAGCTGTGACGAGCAGAGTGGGGTTGCTCAAGTGTATGATGTATCTAATCCTGGAGAAAGCGTTCACGTGAACGTGACGGCTTTAGAGGAGAAATGATAAAAAAGACGCTTCTAATTTTAGAAGCGTCTTTTCGAGTGTTATTCCATCATACTCGCAACTTTTTTAGAGAAGAGAAGGAGTACAAGTCCTAAGACGATAACGATAATACCGATACTTGCAAATACTTCAAGGTAGCCTAATGATTGTGTAAAGGAAGCAAGTTTACCTGCTAACCAGTTAGCCATACCCGTACCAGCTAACCATACCCCCATTAGTAATGATGCTAATTTTACAGGAGCGATTGCACTTACCATTGATAGACCGATTGGTGATAAGAATAACTCACCAATTGTATGGAAGAGATAAGTGATAACGATGAATAATAAGTTCGCTTTTACAGTTATATCTGCTTCACTACTTCCAGTTTTTAGAACTGCTAATGTTAAAACAAGGTAACCTATACCTAGTAAAATCATACCTAATGCCATTTTTGTTGGTACTTTTAAATCACCGCGTTTTGTTTTAGAAAGTTTTAACCATAGCATAGATACGAATGGTGCAAGTAGTACGATGAATGCTGGGTTAACTGATTGGAACCAAGATGTTGGAACTTCCCAACCGAAAATTGTACGATCAACAAATTTATTTGTATAAAGTGTTAGAGAACTACCAGCTTGTTCAAATCCTGCCCAGAAGAACACTACGAAACAAGTTAAAATTACAATTGCCCAAGTACGATTTTTCTCTTGTTTTGTTAAAGGTTTCTTTTCAACTGCAGGTTGATTTTTTGACTTTTTACCGACAACTGTTGTTCCTGCTTTACCAAGGTAACGAGGAGCTAATAAGTTGAAAACAATTTGTCCAATAATCATACCGATACAAGCTGCTAAGAATCCATATTTATATCCCATTACTATAACGCCATTAGCGCTTGTTTTAAAGAAATCTTCTGCTAAAAATCCACAAATAAGTGGAGCAAAGAAAGCACCTACGTTAATACCCATATAGAAGATAGTAAATGCACTGTCACGACGTGAATCATTTTTACCATACAATTCACCTAACAGTGTAGAAATATTTGGTTTGAAGAATCCATTACCAATAACTAATAGTATTAATCCAAGGAATAGTCCTGTTTTTGTATTCATTGAGAATAGTACAAAGTTACCGATTGCCATAATAATTCCGCCGAGAGTAATGGCATGACGTCTTGTGATATAATGATCTGTTAGCCATCCGCCTATAATTGGCATGAAATATACTGCCGCTGTAAAAGTACCATATAATTGTACTGCGACTGCCTTATCAAATCCTAACCCACCACTAACAGCAGCAGTTGTTAAATAAAGAACTAAAAGGCCACGCATTCCATAATAACTAAATCTTTCCCACATTTCTGTTAAGAACAACAAGTACAACCCTGGTGGATGTTTTTTTGGTGATTGTTGCTCTCCAGCTTTGTCTAATTTTAAAGCTGCATCCATTTTTGTTTCCCCCTAATCCTGTATAACGGATATTTATGTAATCATTTTAATTTACAAAATATTTAGAAGTCAATAGAATTATATGGAAATAGAAAGAAAATTTCTAAAAAAGTTCTATTTTACTTCGACCGTTACTGTATTTTGCCCTGAAAACGAGATGATAAGCGTTTTCAAATGTAATAATTGAATTCTAAAAGAAAATAAAATAGTGACTAATCAGAAAATTTAGATTAAAATATTTATTCTGATATAGAGAAAATATATTCTATTTACTTTTATAATATAACATATTGGGAATAAAAATACAAAACGAAATAATGTGACATTTAAGTGAATTGAAAAATAACCAGCTCCATAGAAGGGGAGCTGGTTAAGGAAATATTATTTAACAAAGCGTTTTTCAATATCATCTAATAGTAGGTTAGCAGCCATTACACCACCAGCTGTATTCCAAATAACGTCGTCAACTTTGTATGCTTTACCATTTTTCACTGCATTTAAGTTTTTAAATAGAGGATCATTGATATATTCTTTTTCTAATTCAGAGCCTTTTTTCTCGTTTCCTTTGTCGAATGTGAAGTAGAATAATACATCGCCATCCATTGCTGAAATACGTTCTTTAGAAACGTTACGTTCTGCAAAGTCATCTTTATTTTGATCACCAGGACGTTTAAATCCAAGCTCTTTTAAAATGACACCAGAGAATGTATCACCGTGATAAATACGAACATCACCAGGCATGAAGCGAACCATAGAGATTTCTTGATTTACTTTATCGCCTAGTTTGGTTTTTAAATCTTTCATACGTGTATCGTAATCAGTTAAAACCTTTTGCCCCTCTTTTTCTTTATTTAATGCTTTTGCATAAAATTTGAAGTTATCTTTCCATTCACCACGTAGTGTTTCAGAGAATACAGTAGGTGCAATTGCTGTTAGTTGCTCGTACACTTTTTCGTGACGCATTTTGTTACCGATAATTAAGTCTGGTTTTAAAGAAGCGATTGTTTCCACGTTCACTTGTCCTTCGTCACCAACAACTTTTACATCTTTCATTTTATCTTTAATATGTGGATACCATGGGTCACCAGTCCAAGATTTTACAGCTCCAACTGGTTTCACACCTAATTCAAGTAAAGCTTCAGTACCTTCATTTGTTAAAATGACTACACGTTTTGGATTAGCAGGAACTTCTGTTTTACCCATTGCATGTTCCACAGTCATCATTTCTTTTTTCGTATTTTCTTTTGATTCTTCTTTCGTATTTGACTTTCCACAAGCACTTAAAAGTAATGAAAAGGCTAGTAAAAATACAAATATTGTAAACGATTTCTTTTGCATGAATTTCATTATGTACCCCCTACATACTGAGAAGTTTTTTCAATAGCAAGCATGATATTAAGCTTTTATCTTTTGATTGTCAATACATATGGTTGAAAATAATTCTCATTTCCGTTGACAATGCGAATTAAGTTGAAATACACTTACAACGTATCATTATACATTGAAGGGGAAACGCTGCATGTTATTAAAAACAAATCAAGCAAAATGGATTGGATTATTTGTTGGAATCATTGCAGTCGTTATTTGTATTTGGGGAAGTATTATTTTCGGATATACAAATACGAGTTGGAAATTAGCGTTAGATGCTTTTTTTCATTTTAATGGTTCCAATGAACATATTATTATTCAAAATGTGCGTCTACCAAGGGCATTAATTGCAGCTAGTGTTGGTGCTAGTTTAGCCATTGCCGGTTGTCTTATGCAAACTTTAACGAAGAATCCACTTGCTTCTCCAGACTTTATTGGATTAAATTCAGGTGCTGCTTTCTTCATAGTTGTAGCAATTGTTATTTTTTCCGTGACATCATTATCAGCTTTCACGTGGATTGCCTTTTTAGGGGCAGCAATTGCAGCTGTGCTCGTATTTGCTTCTAGTTCTTTAGGAAAAGAAGGGACGACGCCTCTTAAGTTAACGTTAGCAGGGGTCGCAATTAGTGCGTTATTTTCATCATTAACGCAAGGATTACTTGTGTTAAATGAAAAAGCGCTTGAAGAAGTACTGTTTTGGCTTGCCGGATCTGTGCAAGGAAGAAAGTTAGAAATTTTACAATCTGTATTCCCATATTTATTAGTAGGCTGGATCGCATCTCTTATGATGGCAGGGAAAGTAAATACATTAATGATGGGGGAAGACGTTGCAAAAGGACTTGGACAAAGAACGATTTTAATGAAATCATTCGTACTATTTATTATTGTCCTGTTGTCTGGTGGTTCAGTTGCAGTCGCTGGTCCGATTGGATTTATTGGTATTGTTACTCCACATTTTGCCAGATTTCTTGTTGGAGTAGATCACAGGTGGAGAGTACCGTATAGCGGATTGTTAGGTGCAATACTATTAATCTTAGCTGATATAGCAGCAAGATATGTCATTATGCCACAAGAAGTACCAGTAGGGGTTATGACAGCGTTTATCGGGGCACCATTCTTTATTTATATTGCACGTAAGAGAGGGCTTAGCAAATGAAGAAGTATATTCCATTTCGTATAGGAAAAGGCGGGCTCTCGTTTTTAATGTATAAACGAGCTTGTCTCGTCTTATTCAGTTTACTAGTTGTTTTAATAGGATTATTTTTTGCGAGTGCAGGTATGGGAGACATGAAAATTCCTCCGTATGATGTATGGCAAGCGATTACTGGAAATGGCGATGCGATGTCAAATATGGTTGTAAACAAGTTTCGTATGCCGCGTATTTTGATTGCCATCCTTGTAGGAATCGCACTTGCTGTAGCAGGATGTATTTTACAGGGTCTCGTTCGAAATCCACTGGCTTCTCCTGATATCATCGGGATTACAGGTGGTGCAAGTGTTGCAGTTGTATTATTTTTAGCTATATTCAGTGATAAAAATAATGCGCTAACCGTAAGCATTCATTATATGCCGTTAGCAGCCTTCGCTGGGGCAACGATTGTAGCGCTTTTTGTATATTTATTTGCATGGAGAAATGACGGATTATCACCGATTAGTCTTGTTTTAATTGGTGTTGGTTTTTGGGCATTAACGAAAGCGGCAACGACTTTGTTTATGTTGTTAGCGCCAATTTATCAAGCGAGTCAAGCGAATGTATGGATTACAGGTACTGTTTACGGCTCTTCATGGCAAAACGTTATGGTGCTTGCGCCGTGGGTTCTCATTTTAACGGTAATATCATTTATAGCTGCTAGACATTTAAATGCACAAGAGCTAGGGGATGATATTGCGGTAGGACTTGGTGTTCCTTTAACGAAGTCACGCGTATTCATGTTATTACTGAGTACAGCTTTAATTGGTGGCGCAGTTGCCTTCGCCGGAGGAATTGGGTTTGTCGGTTTAATGGCACCTCATATTTCACGAAGACTAGTTGGTTCTTTATACGGTGCATTACTCCCAGTTGCGGCTATTGTTGGTGCAATTTTAGTACTTGCTGCAGATTTAATTGGGCGTACAGTTTTCACACCACTTGAAATTCCAGCAGGGGTATTTACATCAGCAATTGGTGCACCTTATTTTATTTATTTACTTTATAAAAGTCGGAATTCATAAAGGGAGATGAATATGCAAAAAGCATTGGAGACGAAACGTTTGACGTTGTCTTATGGTGAAACAATTATTATTGATGAGTTGAATTTAGAAATTCCAAAAGGCGAAATTACAATCTTTATCGGTTCTAACGGTTGCGGGAAATCAACTTTATTACGTTCACTAGCTAGATTGTTAAAGCCAACAACGGGTGACATTTTGTTAGATAATCAAGCCATTCAAAGTATGCAAACGAAGCAAATCGCTCGTCAAATGGCAATTTTACCGCAAGGACCGCAAGCGCCAGAAGGACTTACAGTATTGCAGCTTGTAAAGCAAGGACGTTATCCATATCAAACATGGCTGAAGCAATGGTCAGAAAAAGATGAAGAAATGGTACAAAGAGCACTTGCAGCAACAGGTATGACAGAATTTGCTGAGCGTGATGTGCATGCTCTTTCAGGTGGACAACGTCAACGTGCTTGGATTGCAATGACGCTTGCACAAGATACAGATATTATTTTACTGGATGAGCCTACTACATATTTAGATATGACTCACCAAATTGAAGTGCTAGATTTATTATTTGAATTAAATGAAACAGAACAAAGAACAATTGTTATGGTATTACACGATTTAAATTTAGCATGCCGCTATGCAGACAATATTGTAGCTATTCAAGATAAACAAATATATGCACAAGGTAAGCCGGAAGAAGTAGTAGATGAGAAGCTAGTACGTGATGTATTCCGAATGGAGTGTCAAATTAGTACGGATCCGTTATTTGGGACGCCACTTTGTATTCCGCACGGAAAAGGAAGACGTGTACGTAAAGAGGTTGTTCAGGCAATGAGATAATGAAAAAAGACGATGAGGATTCATCGCCTTTTTTATTTTCTACAAGAAAATAAGAGGAAGAGGGGAATTCGTAAACGTCGTTCATATTCTTCTTCGCTCTGAAAATAAGTTTGATTTGGTGTAGCTTCTTTTATATTTGTAATCGTAAATCCAGCTTGTTGTAATAATGTAAAATATTCTTCCGTTGTACGATGATATTTAATAACTTCTTGATCAATCCAAGGTTCAACGCGTTTTCCCATTTTAAAATAATCATCGACGAGCCAGCTCGTTCTTTTTCCACTCGTTTGCAAGCTTTCAAATGAAGAAGTAATAACAGGGTGTTGAACACTAAAAGTAAAGGTTCCATTTGTTTTTAAAGCTTCGTACACATTTTGAAAAATGATAGGAAGATGTTCAATATAATGTAAGGCGAGTCTAGACGTTACTAAATCAAAAGTAGAAGGAGGGTATGTGTAGTCTTTGAGGTTTAAACAATGGACGGTTCCATTTTTATTTTCTAGTTGTTTTTTAGCTTTTTCATACATAAGTTCGGAGCCTTCAATACCAGTGTAAGAGTGGCAGCCATTCTCTAATAATTCCTCGCCAAACTTGGCGTCACCGCAGCCTAAATCGAGGATTTTCTTTCCTTTCACATCACCAATGAGTTGAAAGAAGGCTGGCTTTTCAAGTGATTCATTTGGGCTATTTTCTCGGTATCTTCGTTTCATATATTGTTCAAAAAATGCTTCGTTATTATATACATCAGATTCAGTAAATGCCATGATTGAAGCCCCCTTAAATATTTTTTTTATTCTACCAAATATGAAAAGTAAATGATAGATTTCTTGTAATGAATCATATATAATCTAGAATTGTAAGCGGTTACTTTAAACTATTTTTCTATAATAAATTCTGAAAACGTGTTAAGCTAGTAGAGGGATTATTAGAACTATTAAGACAATAATCCGCTTACATGAACGATGGGAGGCTTCACAATGTCTAGTAAAACACTTGCAAAATTTTTAGAAGAAAATTTAGAGGATTTAAAATCAAAGGGGCTTTATAACGTAATTGATCCGCTTGAGAGTTCAAATGGACCGATCATTACAATTGGCGGAAAAGAATATATTAACTTATCTTCAAACAACTATCTTGGATTAGCAACAGATAGCCGTTTGCAAGAAGCAGCAATTGGCGCAATTCATAAGTACGGCGTTGGAGCAGGAGCTGTTCGTACAATTAACGGTACTTTAGATTTGCATATTAAATTAGAAGAGACAATTGCAAAGTTTAAACATACAGAAGCAGCAATTGCTTACCAATCAGGATTTAACTGTAATATGGCAGCGATTTCAGCCGTTATGGATAAAAATGATGCGATTCTTTCAGACGAATTAAACCATGCCTCTATCATTGATGGTAGTCGTTTATCAAGAGCGAAAATCATCGTTTATAAACATTCTGATATGGAAGATTTACGCCAAAAAGCAATCGCGGCGAAAGAATCAGGTCTTTACAATAAATTAATGGTAATTACAGACGGTGTCTTCTCAATGGATGGAGATGTTGCAAAATTACCAGAGATTGTTGAGATTGCAGAAGAATTAGATTTAATGACATATGTAGACGATGCACACGGTTCAGGTGTACTTGGAAAAGGTGCAGGAACTGTAAAGCATTTCGGTCTATCTGATAAAGTTGATTTCCAAATTGGTACATTATCAAAAGCAATTGGGGTAATTGGTGGATATGTAGCAGGGAAACAAAACTTAATTGACTGGTTAAAAGTTCGTTCACGTCCATTCTTATTCTCCACAGCATTAACACCAGCTGATGCAGCTGCATGTATGCGATCAATTGAAATTTTAATGGAAAGCACAGAGTTACATGATCGTCTCTGGGAAAATGGCCGCTATTTAAAACAAGGGTTAAAAGAACTTGGCTTTAACATTGGAGAAAGTGAAACGCCAATTACACCTTGTATTATTGGTGACGAAGTATTAACACAAGAATTTAGTAAACGTCTAAATGAAGAAGGCGTATATGCAAAATCTATCGTGTTCCCAACTGTAGCTAAAGGAACAGGACGCGTTCGTAATATGCCTACAGCAGCTCATACGAAAGAAATGTTAGATGAAGCAATTCGTAAGTATGAAAAAGTAGGAAAAGAAATGGGCATCATTTAAGTAACGACATCTTTTGAATAGCTTGCAAATGAGGAGTGGGGAAAATGAAAAAAATTCTAGTAACCGGTTCTTTAGGGCAAATTGGTTCTGAATTAGTAATGAAACTTCGTGATGTATACGGTGCATCAAATGTTATTGCAACAGATATTCGTGAAACAGATAGTGAAGTAGTAACGTCTGGTCCATTTGAAACGTTAGATGTAACAGATGGACAAAAACTACATGATATCGCAAAGCGTAATGAAGTAGATACAATTATTCATTTAGCAGCTTTACTTTCAGCAACAGCAGAAAAAAATCCGTTATTTGCTTGGAATTTAAATATGGGTGGACTTGTAAATGCATTAGAAGCAGCTCGTGAATTAAACTGTAAGTTTTTCACGCCAAGTTCTATCGGTGCATTCGGTCCATCAACACCGAAAGATAATACGCCACAAGATACAATTCAGCGTCCTACTACGATGTATGGGGTAAACAAAGTAGCAGGAGAATTACTATGTGATTATTATCATCAAAAGTTTGGCGTTGATACGCGCGGTGTACGTTTTCCTGGTTTAATTTCTTACGTAGCTCCTCCAGGAGGCGGAACAACTGATTATGCGGTTGAAATTTATTATGAGGCGATTAAAAAAGGCACATACACCTCATACATTGCAGAAGGAACATACATGGATATGATGTATATGCCAGATGCTTTACAAGCGATCATTTCATTAATGGAAGCTGATCCAAGTAAACTTGTGCATAGAAACGCGTTCAATATTACAGCAATGAGCTTTGAGCCAGAGCAAATCGCAGCATCAATTCGTAAACACATCCCGACGTTTACAATGGATTACGCTGTAGATCCTGCTCGTCAAACAATCGCTGATAGCTGGCCAAACTCTATTGATGCAACAGCAGCAATGAAAGAGTGGGACTTTAAAGCAGAATACGATTTAGACAAAATGACAACTGACATGTTGGCTAAGTTAAAAAAAAAGCTCACAGCTGAGTTAGTGATAAATTAATAGGGAGGGTCGATTCTTAGGAATCGACCTTTTATTTGTATTTTAGGAATATACAAATAATTACAAGTGTGATAGAATGAGCTAATTTGTGCATAAAGGGGAGAGATACAATGGAGAAATGGGAGTTAGCAAAGGGAATTTATAATACGTCACGCTTAACAGGAACATTTAAACTTCGATCAGGACAAGTATCAAATCAATACTTTGATAAGTACTTATTTGAATCTAATCCAGTACTGTTATTAGAAATTGCTAAACAATTGAAAGAGTTCATTCCTCCTGGGACAGAAGTACTTGCAGGTTTAGAGATGGGAGGAATTCCAGTAGCGACAGCATTATCTTTACAAACAGGTATACCTGTTGTATTTGTAAGAAAAGAAGCGAAAAAGTACGGTACATGTAAGTTGGCAGAGGGTGTTGATATTACTGGGAAGAATGTTTGTGTGGTTGAAGATGTTATTACGACAGGCGGTCAAATATTATTAAGCACGAAAGATTTAAGAGAATTAGGTGCGAAAGTCCATCATGTTCTAGGCGTCATTGAACGAACGAAAGAGGGAAAAGCAAACTTATTAAAAGATGGCTTACAGCTACATTCCTTATTTACAATGGATGAGTTAATTGAAGGAGAAAAGGAACATGCAAAGAGTTGACGTCGTATACGCACTAATACATGATGAAGAAACAGATAAAATATTAATGGTACATAATGTAGAACAAAACGTTTGGTCATTGCCAGGCGGGGCTGTTGAAAAGGGTGAAACGTTAGAGGAAGCTCTAGTAAGGGAAGTAAAAGAAGAGACAGGTTTAACGGTTCTGGCAAGTGGACTTGTTGCGATCAATGAAAAATTCTTTGAAGAGTCAGGGAATCATGCGATACTTTTTACATTCCGAGCAAATGTAGTAAAAGGTGAACTGATTGCGGGAGATGAAGAAGAAATTTCTGCAATAGAGTGGGTGAATCGAACGATCGCAAATGAACGATTCCCATTCTACGATGGCGGATTCGAGGCATTATTAGAAGTAGCCATTCCATATAAGTTTCAATCAGAAACAAAGTGATTGAAAGAAAAAACAGGAGCGACAACGCTCCTGTTTTTCTATTCAATCGTCTTCAGTAGTAACTTTTTCAATAGTGGTTTAATCTTCAGACGTAAATCTTCAGCATGATTTGCAACTAAGAAGTGATGGTTATAAATGTTCTTCATTAATTGATAAGTGGCTTCTTTCGCTTCGCCTTCTTCGATGAAGATTCCGATTACTTCCATACCACTTTTACGAGCAAGTTTGACTGCTTCGTGCGTATCTAAAATTCCGTCTTGTTGATAGTCTAGTGCAGAAGGTTCACCGTCTGTAAAGACAAGTAAGAATTTATGTTTTTCTGGTCTTTTCGCAAGCTTTTCGGAAACGATACGAATAATATACCCGTCGCGGTTATCTTCTTCTTCGCGAAGTTGCATAATTTCTGGACCGACGTTTGGTAACGTTGAGTTTTTATACGTAACAACTTCATGGATAACGTTCGGTTTATCTTCAGGTTTAGCACTAGAAGCATCTTCCCAAAATCCACTAATAGCGTGCGGGATTTTTAAAGATTTTAAAGCTTCATGGAATAGGACCACACTCTTCTTCGTTTCTTCCATTTTGTTATACATAGAACCAGAGCAGTCCACTAGTAGTTGGAATGCAACGTCAAGTTCTTGTGATTCTTGTCCTTTTTTATAAAACATGCGCGGCTGCTTTTCAGTATAAATACGAAGGAATTTCTTACGAAGTCTTCCGTAATATTTATCACTATTTGCATTCGTTTTATTTTCAATCGTTTTTTCGATAATTTTCTTTAATTCTTTTACATCTTTATTAACGACTGATTTGATAGCTTGGTAATCCTTTTTTTCATCAGGATTTGATTTGCGAGCTTCTTTAAATATATGAGAAGCACCAACGTTATACTTACCGTATGCACCCTCGTTTTGGCTAGAAGCGTGTGAAGCTCTTGCTTCTTCTGTATCAGCGCCATCAAAGTTGGATTGTGTACTTTTTTGAGAAGTACCTTGTACAGAACCAAGTGCTTGGTCGCCATCTTCTGATTCACGAGCAGTATCACCCATCATATTTGTTTTTGTTCCGCTTTCTAAATCAAAGCGTAAAAAGTTCTCGTTTTCATTGTTTTTATTTTCACGGTGCCATGTAGAGAAGCTTTCATCCATTTTGTTCTTATTTTCATCGTCATCTATGAGCTGCGTATCATCATTTGCTAATTTTTCAGCGCGACTGTCTTTCTCCTCTGCAATGACAGATAAATAAAGCGGAGCATGTCCGAAATAATTATTAAGCATATCACTTTCAAGAAGTCCTTCTAAACGATAGCGAATTTTTTCAACGATATACATAATGTCTTCTGTATTACGAGCTTGGAATGTTTCATGCAAAATTGCTTCAATTTGCTCGAAATATTCATTATTAAACATTTCATATTTATCGCTCGTTAATGAAAGATAGCAGAGACAAAATAGACGATCACCGTGATAGTTACGAACACGATTGATTTCATTTTGTGAACCAAAGTAATTGCGATACATTTCTTTTCTTCTTTTAAAAACATGCTTTGTGCCAGGGCGTAAGTTTTTTACGATTTCCTCAACACGTAAATCTTCTAATAGAACAAATAATTGTGTTAAAAACTTTTTTAAGGGTGATTCTTGTAATTCAATCGCATAAGAACGAATTAAAGTCATGTCCGAGTAATGTTTATTACCAAGTGCTTTTAAAAACACTTCGCTTTTTAATCCGATTACTGTATCCTCTTCTTTTCGATCATCCCAAAAGTGACTAATGACAACCTTTTTTTCAATTTCGTCGTAGTATGCTTTATAGCCATACTCAAGGTAGGCATCGTCTTCTTTTAGAAGAGCATACATTAAGTTTTCCATTTGTAAAAACAGCGACGCATCAATTTTTTTGTCACTAAAAATTTGTCTCATGAATTATCCCTCAAAGAAATAACTTTCTGCTAATTCACGGACAGTCATTTGTTCTGTTTCATCGTTTAATTTTGCGATAATACTACGTTCAATTGCACGCATAACAGGAATATATACACCTAAATCACATGCGTCGATAATGCCACGAATACTTGCTGCTTCTTCACTTACACGTCCATCACGAGCTAAAGGCATAAGGTCGCTTGCAAATGCAACGAACTTTTCAATTGTTGCAACATCATTTAATTTTGATTCAGATAGTAATAGTTCTTTTAATGTGTCACCTTGAATGTATGGAACTTCAATAATAACGAAACGGTTTTTTAATGCTTCGTTTAGTTCACTTGTTCCAACGTAACCTTC
The DNA here is from genome assembly GCF_008368785.1 of Bacillus sp. AY3-1. Lineage (NCBI taxonomy): Bacteria > Bacillati > Bacillota > Bacilli > Caryophanales > Bacillaceae > Bacillus > Bacillus sp. AY3-1. Next base: position 57,913 of record NZ_QORZ01000004.1, read on the forward strand.
ATTAATTGCTGCAATTACACGATACTCGTCATCGCCATATACAACCTCTTGTGTAAATGGATTTGTAATCATTTTACGGTAATCTAATGCACCGTGAAGAAGTGGTAACGTTTCAGGTTTTGCCATATTGATTTCATCAATATATAGGAAATGACCGTTCTTCATTGCTTTCATAAGAGGGCCGTTAACAAATGTAACTTCAGATGCGCCATCTTTCGTTTGTAGTGTGTTGTATCCTAAAATACCTTCTACATCTAGGTCAACAGAACAGTTAATGCTATGCATTGGTTTTTGGAATAAAGAAGAAAGAGTTTCAGCTAGTACTGTTTTACCACTACCAGTTGGCCCTTTTAATAGAATGTTTTTGCCAAGAAGAAGTGCTGTAATAGCATCTTCAATAATGCTGTTATCAGATGCTTTATATATTTTCTTTCCAATTAAATGTGCGTTTTCACCAGCTTCTTGTTTATTTTTTTCGTGAATGGTTGAGAGCTGTTGTTTTAAATCAGAATGTATATGAAATTGTTCTAACATGTATTTCCCACCTAACATTATTTTCATAAAGTAATACATCTTATGATAACTTGTTTTAATATGGTATGCAAAGAAAAGGAGAGAGGGGAAATGGAAAAGAAAAAGCAATCAATAGTACATTGATTGCTTACAGTAAAGGAGAAATGAGTCGCATGAAAGACTCTAATATTCGTTTTTTGATACTTCTTTTTTGGAATGCGTTCCATTTAATTTCAGTGGAATGCTTAAAGTCGTCTTCAAAATCATGTTTAATATCATGAACGGTTTCTGATTCATATAGTACGCTAATAAGTTCATAATTTAATTCGAAGCTGCGTACGTCCATATTTGCCGTTCCAATTGTCGCGATCTTATCATCAACGAGTACAATTTTTGCATGCATAAAACCATCTTTATAACTATAAATGGAAGCACCAGCTTTTAAAAGCGGAGTGAAGTAGGACTGAGATGCTTGATCACTAATAATACTATCACTTTTACCAGGATATAAAATACGTACATCTATGCCAGATATTGCACTTAAACGTAATAATGTTAAAGTTTCTTGATCTGGAATAAAGTAAGGTGTAGCGATCCAAATCGATTTTTTTGCAGATCCCATAACAGCTAATAATGTATTGCGAATGCTTTTATCATCTGAGCTAGGCCCGCTGGCTACAATTTGCACAGCACCTTCTGCACTTGAAATTTCTTTACCTGGGAAGTATTGTCTATTCATAAATTGATCCCAAGAATAAGTATTCAATCCACTAGAGGCATAGAGCCAATCTTCTAGAAAAATTGCTTGTAATTTATATAACGCTTTTCCTTCTATTTTTAAATGACTATCACGCCAAACGGGAAATTTTTTTGAACGGCCAAGATATTCATCACCGACGTTGAGTCCACCAGTAAAACCGATTTCTCCATCTACAATAACGATTTTTCGATGGTTACGATAATTGACAGTTTCAAGTAACCAAGCTGAAAAAATAGGGTCAAATTCTACAATTTCAATACCAGCTTCTTTCATAGGTTTTAAAAAGCGTCTTCTTAACGTATTACTTCCGAGTCCATCATAAAGAAAGCGTACAATAACACCAGATTTTGCTTTTTTTATTAAAGCATCTCGAACTTTCGTACCAATCTCATCAGATTTATAAATATAGTATTGAATATGTATGTGATGTTTTGCTTGCTCGATAGCTTGCAAAATTTCTGAGAATGTTTGATCTCCATTTGTTAAAAGTTTTGTCGTCGTTCTATCTGCGGCAGGACCGCCTCCAAATTTTTGTACGACTTCTGTTAAATGTACAGAACGTTCATGTAAGGGGACTGTGAGTGATAATTCTAGTCGTCTTCCTTCTAATATTTCACGGAATAATTTTCTTTGTTCTTCTGAACGATGGAGATGTTTTTTCCTTCTCCAACGGCTACGACCGAAAATAGAGTATAAAAGCACACCTACAACAGGAAGAAGTGCTAATACTAAAAACCACGCTAAAGTGCTTTGAGGAGACCTATTTTCGATGAAAATAACGAATGAAATTCCTATGATTGTGATGGACCAGAGAGCACCGACAAATGTATATAAAGAAATAAACGATGTATTTAATAGGAAAAGAACGATAGATATAATTGTAAATATTAATAGTAATTGAACGATAGGCTTCTTCATTTCTATAAAATTCCTCTAATCTTTCTTAAATATAGACTTCTTATATAAAAGGTATAATCCGACATTCTTATTATAAAGTGTTTTGTTTTTTTTACAAAATATAGACATTTTCCCCATGCTTTCCGCATTTGTCCTACATACAGTATATTGTTACGTTATTATCCAGCTATTTGCTGGTTAATAAACAGTGTAGGAGGGACAAAACCCTTGCCCTTTATATAGGAACGGGGATAACCATATCATGGATTTGTAACAGGTGCATGATGAAGCCAAGGATATGGTTATTCGTATTATACGGATTCTTCTTATTATATAGGTTACTAACAAGGTCCGTAATATTCATACAATACCTATTAAGATAAGAAAATGGAAAAGGAGAGGGGAATAATGAATTATATAGAAAATAACGGATTGTATTATCGTCATAATCATGGAGGTCACCATCATAATGGCGGACATAACCATCATGGAGGGCACAATCACTATGATCATCACCACCATCACGGAGGTGGATGGGGCTGGGGTGGTGGCTCATGGGGCGGTGGATTTTTCCCAGGAAGTTTTGCTGGAGGCGTGTTAGGTGGACTTACAGCTGGCGCATTAACGGGTGCAGGAAGTGGAGGCTACTATCCAGCACCGTACCCAGTAACTTATCCAGCACCATACCCAGCACCATATCCAACTCCATATCCGGGGTATCAGCAAATACCATATCCGTATTAAACTAAAAAAGAGGCTTGCCTCTTTTTTTAGTTTAATAAAGTATTTATAAAATATTTCCAAAATAAAGGTGAAAATATGTTAATATTTTGTTATTGTAATTCAAAAACATATATACTAATTTTAACTTTTATATTATTATCCGTGAATAGTTGTATAGTGTGCTCGAAATTCTATTTCGCTAGTAAAGTAAAGAGGTTAGATATGCGCGAGATTAATAGGGAATAGGCGTTGTATAGAGCTAGCTATAAAGGAATGTAAGAGTATAATAAATTAGGCTAATTATAGCGATAAGAAACTACTATTTATAATTGAAACGGTATTATATTGCTTTTTATTACAAATAATATTATGTTATTTTAATCGGCATATTTCAAAATGTGATGAATGCAAATAGCTATTATTAAGAAATGAAATATCTCTATTTCTATGAAGAGAAACAAGTTGTGTTTTAGTCAGATAGGAAGCAAGGAGAGATGCGCATGCTAGAACAAAGAGGTCATGCATTATATGACTCTTCATTGCGAGATTTAAAGTTAGCATTAGATGAGTCTTCAATTGTTGCGATTACAGACCGAAATGGTCTTATTACATATGTAAATGATAAGTTTTGTGAAATCTCCAAATATACACGAGAAGAGTTAATAGGAAAAGATCATCGTATTTTAAATTCAGGATATCACCCGAAAACATTTTTTCAAATTCTATGGAAGCGTATTTTGAACGGAAAAGTATGGAGAGGTGAGATTCGAAATCAAGCAAAAGATGGGACGTATTATTGGGTTAAAACAACAATTGTTCCGTTTTTAAATGAAAAAGGAGAGCCGTATCAATTTATCGCGATCCGAAATGATATTAGTAGTAGGAAAGAAGCGGAACAGAGGTTGCGGTTAAGTGAAAGTCGTTATAGGGAGCTTGCGTATCATGATGCTTTAACGAGTTTACCGAACCGATTGCAGCTAATAACGACTGTAAACGAGATGATTGCAGGAAAAAAAGAATTTGGTATGATTTACTTTGATTTGGATCGTTTTAAATTAGTAAACGATACGCTAGGTCATATGATAGGGGATTTACTTTTAAGCGAAGTTGCTTCACGGTTGCATTATGTGCTAGGAGAGAAAGACGTTCTGGCTAGGCTGGGTGGCGACGAATTTGTGCTGTTAACAAAAAATCATAAACAAGATGAAATGAGGCAGTTAGCAACATCTGTGTTGTCATGTTTTCAGGCCCCATTTATGCTTGAAGGTCATGAAGTATACATTTCAGCTAGTCTAGGACTGTGCGCATATCCGCAAGACGGACAAGATGTAGAAACTCTATTGAAAAATTCGGATTTAGCCATGTATAGTGCGAAAGAACAAGGCAGAAATGCCGCGTGTTTCTTTACAGATGAGTTACGTGCGAAAATAAATCGTAGAATGAAAATTGAATTCGCTTTGCAAAAGGCAATTCGGGATGAAGAATTAGATGTGGTACTGCAGCCTATTATTGATTTGAAAACGAAGAAATATACTGGTATTGAGGCTTTAGCACGTTGTTCGACAGAAGAAGGGCCTATTTCGCCAGGCGAATTTATTCCAGTAGCTGAAGAATCTGGACTTATTATAAAATTAGGAGACTGGGTATTAGAAAAGTCATGTCGCTTGTTTAAAACATTGCCAGATTACGAAGAAGGACTAAAGTTATCTGTTAATTTATCCATACAACAATTAATGCAAAAGCGTTTTATTATATCTGTACGTAGCATTTTAAGGAGAACTGGCTTTCCACCGAATCGTTTAATTTTGGAAGTAACGGAAAGTATCGCTGTTCGCCATTTTGATTATATTATTGCTACATTACAAGAATTAAGAAATATGGGTATTTTAATTGCTTTAGATGACTTTGGAACGGGTTATTCTTCCTTATATTATTTAAAGCAACTGCCACTGGATATAGTGAAAATTGATCGTAACTTTATTCGTGAATTTCATTATGATCACGCACAGCCAGAGCGAACGATTGTAAAATCTGTTATTGAAATTGCCCATAGCTTAAATTTAGCAGTAGTTGCTGAAGGAGTAGAAACAGTAGAGCAAGAAAGTTTATTACAATCTATGGGCTGTGATTACGTCCAAGGATTTTATTATGCGAAACCTTTATCTGTAGGAGAGTTAAAAGAAAAGTTAATTACAGATTTTTAATAAAAAAGAGAAGCTGGTAGCTTCTCTTTTTTTAATTCGTTTTTTGTGAGTTTTTCATGAGTACTGGATAAAGAATAAGACCTAATACGAACAATCCGATTCCTAAGAAGAAAGTTTTTAAATCAGCAGTTCCGGTTTTGATAACCCAAATAGAGTATACAAATGCTAATGTGGTAATGATCCCATCCTTTATTCGAGAGCCAGGCATTATATCATACGTTTCTCCTGTAATAACCAATTTGAATTGGTACAGCGTAGAAACAAGGTATGGAATTAAATAAGCTAATGTTGCTACAACGATAGCGAAATTATAAGCTTCTGATACGGTACCAGAAATCGTTGAGAATAAGAAAATTTGCGTCATCACATTTGTAATAAATAATGATTTTGAAGGACTACCTTTTTTATTTGTTTTCGCGAAAAACTTAGGGAAAAGTCCATTCTTGGCTGCCTGGTAAGGTACTTCTGAACTAACAACGATCCAGCCAACTGTAGATCCAAATAAAGATACAAGTGCAAGTAAAGCCATGATATAGGCACCTTTATTGCCAATTGCTAAATTTAATGCGTCTACTAATGGTTTTTGAGATTCTTTTAAAGCATCTTGCGAGAGAGCTCCCATTGTAAGTAAAGTAATTGACATGTAAATAAGAAGAGCGATAATCAACCCGAAAATGGTAGCTTTTTTTACATCGCGCTGAGATTTTGCACGGTTAGAAAGCATTACAGCAGATTCAATACCGATAAATGCCCAAAGTGTTGCGATAGCAGCTGAATTGATTTGTCCACCTAACGAAATTGATTGTCCTGCTTCATTCATAAATGTTTGACCGTCTCCGAAATTAGAGGCATTGAAAATGAATAATGTGATTACAATAAACATTGTAAATCCAATAATTTTTGCAATGGTAGCAAGAAGATTCATATTTCCAGCTCGGTCAATATTTTGAGAAAGAATATATTGAATTCCCCATAACATAAGGCTACATACGAGGAAAGTTAGTCCTTTTCCGAGTTCTAGTGAAAATCCGTTCGTTGAAAAAAGAATTTGCTTACTTTGTAACACTGGAAAGAATGTTGATAAATATCCAGCAAAGGAAATAATAACAGATGCGGTTGCAGCCCAGTTCGCAGCCCAATAGCCCCATGCCATACTATATCCTGCAACTTTACCCGCTTTTTTTGAAGGGAACATCGCTTGAGCATAACTTTGTGGTCCAGCTTTTAATTCTGGTTTTCGGATTGCTAAATTTCCAAATACGAGTGCAATCATAAATACGCCAAGGCCTGTAATACTCCATGCGAGTGTAGAACCCATTGGACCTGATACATGTGCTAAATTTGCTGGGAGCATAAATACGCCACCGCCAACCATATTTCCGATTACAAAAGCTGTTAAAATCCATAATCCCCATTTTTTCGTTTCCATTTTTGTTAACTCCTTTGTAGTAAGTTTTGCTTAAACATCATTTTTTACTAGCTTTTTGGCAATAAAAAAAGAGCCATGTAGATAAAAAATACCTACATGGCTCTTCGCCTAACGTAGGTACAACGGGAATAACCCTTGTACCTACGCGTAATTTTTCCGCTAGGTTTCAAGGGTTACGTATGATGATGATGTTTTTGTGCAAATGTAACTACAATTGTTGTATAAGTAAGCATAGTTCTTTGCTCCCTTTCTCCTCTGATTTTGAAGTTAGTATACTACATGTTTTTTTGAATGAAAAGAAAAATATAAAAATTTTTATAAAAATACGTTTTAGAGATTAAATATTTACCTGTATTTTTCCTATACTGGAAAATAAGTGAGAGATTGGCAGAAGAGTGTAGCATGGTATAATACATATAGAATTAGAAGGTGACAAGGGGCTATTGTAGATGATGAGTAAGTATGAACAAATTTATACAGAAATCAGTAAGTCTATTGATAATAAGCGATTAAAAGAGGGATGCAAAATCCCATCCGAAACTGAATTAATGAAGCAGTATGAAGCAAGCCGCGGTACGGTAAGAAAAGCTGTAGATTTATTACAAGAGCGTGGCTATGTTCAAAAAATACATGGAAAAGGTGTTTTTGTTTTAAAGCGAAAAAACATTGAATTCAACTTTGGTGGTATTGTAAGTTTCCAAGAAGAAAATGAACGTTTAGGACGCCATTGTATTACAGAAGTCGTGGAAATGGAGAAAGTAAAAGCGACAAAAGAAGTTGCAAAGCTATTAAATGTGAAAGAGAAAACAGAAATAGATCATATTAAACGAGTACGAAATATTGATGGAGAAAAAGTAATTTTGGATATTAATCATTTTGTATCGGAATATATTCCTGGATTAACGAGTGAAATTGCAGCGGAATCCATTTATAAATACATCGAGAAAGAATTAGGTCTTCATATTAGTTACTCACAGAGGGTAATTGAAGTGCAGCCATGTACAGAGGACGATAGAGAGTATTTAGATTTAAATGGAACAGACTATGTTGTCGTTGTGAAAAACTTTACGCATTTTTATGATGGAAGTCAGTTCGAATATACAGAATCACGCCATCGTTTAGATATTTTTCATTTTTCGGATGTGGCGCGGAGAAAATAAGGAGATGGAACGAAATAACGTTTCATCTCTTTTTTTATAAAAAAATCACAAACTCGTACATACGAGTGTTGACTAACTTATATATACGAGTTAATATGTAATTGTAAACGGTATCAAAAAAAGAAAAGAGGGACGGGAATATGGGGAAAGACTATCGTCAAACAGCAGAGGAAGTGTTGCAGTATATTGGTGGAAAAGACAATATTGAACAAGCTGCGCATTGTGTAACGAGGCTCCGTATCGCTTTAAAAGATGAAAGTAAAATAGATAACGATAAATTACAGTCTGTTTCATTAGTGAAGGGAGCGTTTCATAACGCTGGAGTATTTCAAATTGTAATCGGTCCAGGAGATGTTGATCGAGTTTATGCCGAATTGATAACGCTTGCAGGTATGAAGGAAGCGACAGTAGCTGATGTAAAAGATTCTGGAAACCAAAAGTTAAATCCAGCTCAAAAGTTTGTAAAGGTATTTTCAGATGTATTTATGCCGATATTACCAGCCATCGTAACAGCTGGTTTACTAATGGGAATTAACAATTTATTAGGGGCAAAGGACTTATTTTTTGAAGGTAAAAATTTATTAGATGTGTATCCAAACTTAAGTGGGCTTTGGGATTTAATTAATATGATGGCGAATACAGCATTCGTATTCTTACCAGCACTTGTCGGTTGGTCAGCGACGAAGCGTTTTGGTGGTAGCCCGATATTAGGGATTGTTATGGGATTAATGCTTGTGCATCCAGCCTTATTAAACGCGTGGGATTATGGTAAAGCAGCGACTGGTTTAGATGGACAAAAGATTGAGTACTTCGATATTTTAGGATTATTTCAAATTGAAAAGGTAGGGTATCAAGGTCAAATTCTACCGGTTTTAGTAGCAGCATTTGTATTAAGTAAAGTGGAAATCTTCTTAAAGAAACATGTACCAAATGCAATTCAATTATTAGTTGTACCAATTACAACGATTGTCGTAACAGGTGTGTTAGCATTAGGAATTATTGGTCCAGTTACACGTCATATTGGAGATTTATTAACAGCTGGATTAGTAGGTGTATATGAAACAGTACCAGTAGTTGGAGCAATATTGTTTGGAGCATTATATGCACCGCTCGTAATTACAGGTATGCATCATATGTTTATTGCTATCGACTTACAATTAATTGCACAGCACGGTGGTACATTCATTTGGCCAATGATTGCTCTTTCTAACATTGCGCAAGGTAGTGCGGCACTTGCGATGTTCTGGATTTCTAAAAATCAAAATGATAAAAGCATGGCATCTACATCAGCAATTTCAGCATATTTCGGTATTACAGAGCCAGCTATGTTTGGTGTAAACTTACGAAATAAATTCCCGTTCTATGCAGCGATTATAGGATCGGCTATTGCAGCTATATTTATTACGTTAAATGGTGTATTAGCACCTGCTATCGGAATTGGCGGATTACCAGCATTTATTTCTATCATTCCGAAATCGATTCCAATGTTTATTGTAGGAATGGTTATCGCAGTTGTAATCCCATTTACGTTAACATGGTTATTTGCAAAACGAGTAAAACAGAAGTAGGAGGAAGTTAAACATGAAGGATTGGCATAAAAGTGTAGTTTATCAAATTTATCCGAAGAGCTTTAATAGCTATTACAATAAAGAAACCGGTGATATAAAAGGAGTTACAGAGAAACTAGATTATTTAAAAGAACTCGGAGTAGATTATATTTGGCTAACACCGATATACCAATCACCACAAAATGATAATGGATACGATGTAAGTGATTACTACAGTATTGATCCATCTTACGGAACGATGGAAGAGTTTGAAGAGCTTTTAGAAGAAGCAAAGGCACGTAACATTGAAATTATGCTCGACATTGTTGTAAATCATAGTTCTACGGAGCATAAGTGGTTTAAGGAAGCGAAGGAAGATAAAAATAGTCCGTATCGTAATTACTATATTTGGCGTGATGAAAAAAATAATTGGCAATCTAAGTTTGGTGGGTCTGCTTGGAAATATGATGAGAAGACAGAGCAATATTTTTTACATCTATTTGATGAGACACAAGCTGATTTAAATTGGGAAAATAAAAAACTTCGTGAAGAAGTATATGATATGATGCGTTTTTGGCTTGATAAAGGGGTAACTGGATTCCGATTAGATGTTATTAATTTAATTTCAAAAGATCAACAGTTCTTAAATGATGACGGAAGTACGGCGACAAGCGATGGGCGTAAATATTATACAGATGGCCCGCGCGTTCATGAATATTTACAAGAGATGAACCGAAATGTTTTTGAAGGGAAAGATGTAATTACAGTTGGAGAAATGTCATCTACGACAATTGATAATTGTATTAAATATTCAAACCCTGAGCGTAATGAATTAAGTATGACGTTTAGTTTCCATCATTTAAAAGTAGATTATCCGAATGGAGATAAGTGGACGCAAGCTGATTTTGATTTCATTAAATTAAAAGAGATTATGTCTAATTGGCAAATTGAAATGCAAAAGGGCGGAGGATGGAATGCGTTGTTCTGGTGTAATCATGACCAACCCCGCATAGTGTCACGCTTCGGTGATGATAGAAAGTACCGAAATGAATCTGCGAAAATGTTAGCGACAGCTATGCATATGTTGCAAGGAACACCTTACATTTATCAAGGCGAAGAAATCGGTATGACGAATCCTAAATTCGAGTCCATCGAGCAATATCGCGATGTGGAATCGTTAAATATACACGATATAAAGCTAGAAGAAGGATTATCAAAAGAAGAGATTATCGGGATTTTAAAACAAAAATCTCGTGACAACTCTCGTACTCCGATGCAGTGGAATGAAAAGGTGAACAGTGGTTTTACAACAAGTACACCTTGGATTTCAGTTGCTGAGAATTATAAAGAGATTAATGTAGAAAAAGCATTAGAAGATAAAGAGTCTGTATTTTATCATTATAAAAAGTTAATAGAACTTAGAAAAACGTATGATGTAATTACAGAAGGAGAATATGCTATTTTAGATGAAAATCATGCTAAGATTTGGGCATATACTCGTACTACAGAGAGTGAAGTGTTACTTGTTATTAATAACTTCTATGGAGAAGAAATAACGTACTCTGTACCAGCTCATGTTCAATTAGATGGGATGAAGCAAGAAGTACTAATGTCGAATTATAAAGATTTCAGCAAGGATATTACAAAACTTAACTTAAGACCATATGAGTCAATTGTCTATCGATATACGAAATAAAAGGTTGTATGCCCGCGCGGCATACAACCTTTTATTTTAAGACACCGCTATACAAAATGCTTACCTCTACCTCAGGCTTAAATTTTACTTTTGCATAATCTTTATTCCAATTTTTTTTCTTCCATAAGTCAGGGTGATAAGCGATAAGATGTCTTCCAATACCGAAAGCATCACAATTTGCTTTTTGTAATTTTTTCGTTATCTTTTTAGCTTCTTTCGTAAGCTGTTTAGACAATTCTTTGTTTAGTTTGGCTCTTTCATCCATTTTGTAAAGATTATCTCTCGGAGCTTCAAGCGCTATAACTTTTAATTGAAGCTTAATGTGAGCATAAACATTTCCTTTTTTATCCGTTGTTATTTTTAAGTCTCGTTTTAACTTTCGATTGCTAATTTCCATTGTTAAATAATCAGATGTCTTCTCTGATTCATCGCTAGTAAGTTTTTGGGTTATACGGGCACTTGTTCCCATTTTTCCGGTTAATAATACGAATAAAACAGAGTGTTTCAAAGGTAAATGCCCAGTTAATTTATCATTATTAAATAAAGCTAACCCGTTTGTAATTACTTCTTTTCCTTTTATTTTTATAGACGGGAGGGTGAAATCTTTACCGGGATCTAACATTTTTGTAGCAGCTGTTTCTAAAGTTTCTTTTGGAAATACACTCATATCTTCTAAGCTTTTCACTTTTTTCTTTAGAAAATCTCCAATTAGTAAATTTCCTACTTTCTTTTTTTCGAGTATCTCGGACGTTTCACCATCTACTGCAATAAGTTTTACTAAAGCAGTTGGATTTGTTGGGTCACGAAAGCTGACATCTAAATAGGGTAGTATACCTTTTTTTAGAATTTTGGTTCCTAGTAATTGAACACCATATTTGAAATAGCGAATATTCCCAGTCACATTTTTTTTTAGGGCATCGCTTGTATCCCTTATGTTATGCCCGGTTGCTGAATGTATTTCATTTTCGAATGAAGATTGCTCTCCGCTCGAACTTTTTACGAGCTCGATTGTTTGCTGGAGTTTATTCTCTTCCGTAATATCAGATCCAATACTATAAGCTAACCTTGCTTCCCTTAATGGTTCTTGATCCCAACAGCCAGAAAGGAGGGAACTAGTACATAATATAAAAAGTAATTTAAATCTTTTTTTGAACATACTGTTCTCCTTTCTTCTTTCTTATTACTGAATAGAGTAGAAATAAAAGAGGGAGGACAACGATGAAAATATAGGTGAACTTATCAGTGAAAGTTGCAATTACTTTTAATTCTTCAGGTGTATCTATAAATAAGGCTACACTAAAAGCAATAATACCAACGATTGGAACAGCCTTTTTATGATTAGAAAGATTGAATATATGTCCAATTCCGATAGAAGCGGCACAGTAATAACTAGCGATAGAAGCTACAACAGTTATCATCCAAATTGGTATGAATAGTAAATCAGTTCGGTCTATAATCCCGATATGTAAGGAGCGTAATAAGTAAGCAACTGGTTCTGGGATAAGTTCAATTTGTTTTGGACTAAATACGATAAAGCAAATCCAAACAGTAAAAGTATAAAAAAGAGTTACAAATCCATTAGCGATAGAAATGGCCTTCAGTTTTGCCACAGCAGTCCCATTTACTTTTGGGAAAGCGATAAGAATAATTTCAAAACCATACATAGCTGTAATTGTTTCTTTCGATGCTTGAATAATATTCCACCATCCAGCCTCTGTAATGGGAAAAATATAAGAAAAATCAGCCCGTGAGAGCCCAAGTCCAATTAAAAGCGCCATAGGTAAAATGAGAATAGAGGCCATGACATAAAATCGTACGATGACTTTAAACGTATTATAAGCTACATAACAACAAGCTATTGTAAATAGCATAAGAATGGCAGACCAAGGAGTGGCTTGTAAGATCCAAACTTTAATGACATTACAAGCGCTTAACATAACCGTCATACCAATAAGGGTAAAATAAAAAACATAAGCAAAACCTAATAGTTTTCCAAACTTATTACCAAATAGCATACAAACACTTTCATACATATCTGCATCCGGAAATCGTTTTAGGAAAAACCACATAAGTAAAATAATAAGTTGAATTGCAAGTCCAGCGATGAGAACAGAAATCCACCCACCACCTTTCGCAATTGGGTGAAGGCGGTTTGGGAGAGAAAGTATACCCACTCCGATTTGGCATTGAATAACGAAAAAGGTAAATTGAACAAGCGAGATGTTACTTTGCGTGTTTGTCACCGTTCTCATCCTCTCTCGTTACATGTTGTCGTTGCATTGTTTTCGGCTTTGGATCATGAGGCCGTTCCCAAAATGACCAAATTGGGAGTCTTACGAAAGAATCTTTCATATCTTTTATCCGCATCGGGGCAACAGGAGAAAGATATGGTGTATGAAAAGAATGAAGCTGACATAAGTGAACGAAAGTTATAATCAAGCCAAATGAAATTCCTACATATCCGAATAGGGCAGCAAGAATCATTAATGGAAAACGAAGAATTCGAACTGCTGAACTCATATCGTTTGATGGAACGAGAAAAGATGAGATTGCAGTTAAAGCTACAACGATAATCATTGTGTAAGAAACGAGTCCGGCTTTTACAATTGCATCACCAATTACTAAACCACCTACAATACCGATCGTTTGTCCAACTCGGCTCGGCAGACGAATACCAGCTTCCCGTAATAATTCGAAAATTAATTCCATTAAGAGAGCTTCAAAAATAGGAGGAAGCGGTACTTTCTCTAATGAAGCTTTAATTGTATACACAAGTTCGAGCGGCAACACATCGGGATGAAAAGCGACAGTTGCAATATAAAAAGCTGGCAAGAGAAAGGCAATTAAAAAACTTACTAAGCGAATCATTCGGATGAAAGAACCGACAATCCAGCGGTTATTATAATCATCTGGTGATTGATAAAAAGCGAATAACGTAACAGGTACGATGAGCACTGTTGGATCTCCGTCAGATAAAATGGCAACCCGTCCTTCCATTAAATTTGCTGCGACTCTATCTGGACGCTCTGTATTTAATTGCTGCGGAAATGGCGAGAAAGACGTATCCTCTATAAATTCTTGTATGTATCCTGGTGGCATAAGTGCATCCGTTTTAATTGTTTCTAATCTTCTTTTCACTTCTGTAACTAAATCGTCATTCGCTATATTTTGCATATAAGCAATTGCTACTTTCGTGTGCATTTCTTCACCAATTGTAAAATACTTAACAACTAAATTTGAACTCTTAATGAGTTTACGAATAGAGGTTAAATTAGTTGCTAGGTCCTCTACAAAACCAGTATGTGGACCGCGCACAACCCCTTCATTATCAGGCTCTGCTATATCTCTCTTTAAAGATAAAGCTGTTTCGAAAATACAAAAACTAACGACATGTTCATGAAAATATAATGATTTACCTTGTAATAAAAGTTGTATCCCATAATTTAAATTCGTTTCTTTTTTCATATTTAACGTAGAAAAAGATTTATCTAAAGATAAATCCGACCGCGTTAATAATGGCTCAAGAGCTAATTGATGAATTAGATTTGGATCTGCTAAAGATTCAATATATATGATCGTTCCTTTTCCGTTTTGAAAAGGGACATCTAATTTTTTTATATCATCTGAGTGACAGAGCTTATTTTCAATGTAATTAATATTTTCCGGAAGTGATGGAAACATATGCTTTTTGCTATTATTTTGTTGTGAATTTTCCTGTTCAGTCATAATTTCCACCTCTATTAGAATAAAGTCACTCCTGTTAATTTTTGCTTTTTGTGAGAAATTTATGCTTGGATTATTTGGAAAAAAATCTTGAAAGTTACGTTACGTCATCTTTTATACTTAAGGAAATACGGAGTAGAGGGATGGTGTATATGATTTTGAAAAATATGTGGGGATGGAAAGAAATTTTATATTTATTAGTTTTCGTATTTCTAATTGTCCCAGTAACAGTTGAATCTCTTTTTTATAACTATGCTTTAAAAATAATAGGGAACTCATTATATGCCGGAGTATTAATGGGATTTATAATGGCAGTGATATTTACTACTGTAGTTTATCTTTTTTGTATAAAAAGATATCAACTATCTTGGAAAGATATTGGAATCCGAAAGCTTTCATGGAAAGATTTTTTATGGACGGTTATAGCATTGATTACCTTAATTGTAGTTAGTGTTGCTGTATTAATGATAATGGAGAAAATGGGTATTTCTTTTGAAAATAGTAAAACGGAGACGGTCCAAAATAATAAATCAATATATTCGTTCTGTATCGCGGTAATTGGAGCAGCAGTTATATCACCAATTTATGAAGAGATTTTATATCGAGGTGTTTTTTATACATTTTTTCGTGATAGATATGGTATATGGGGTGGAGTGCTTATAAGTTCTATAATATTTACCGTTGTTCATATTCCAACATATAACACATTACCAGTGAATTTTTTAAGTGGAGTAGTATTTGCGTGGTTATATGAGAAAACAAATTCTATTTTATCAGCTATAATTGCCCACGCACTATTTAATTTCATAGCAGTACTTTTAACATTTGTGTCGAATTAAGAAGATATATAGGAGGGATACATATGGAAATAGCTGTAGAACGTGTTTTTACAAAAGAGGTTTTAAAAAGAGCAGCGAGTTTGTTTCATGTAACAGTGGAAGAGAAGCCACTTGGAGATTTTGAAAATTATATTTTTAAGGCGAAGGGCGATCGTGGTGAAGATTACGTATTACGTTTAACTCACTCTTCTCATCGTTCTAAAAAGGGGGTCGAAGCTGAACTAGATTTTTTACGATATGTTGCGGAGAATGGGGCAAAGGTAGCAGGACCTCTTTATTCAACGTCTCAAAATCTTGTAGAAGAAATTAGAGCAGAGGATGAAACTTTCTTTTTCGCTTCCTTATTTACATATGCAAAAGGTGAGCAAGTAAAAGGAGAAGAATCTCCTTATTGGGGAGAGACTTACTTTGAAGCATGGGGAAAAGCGATTGGCCAACTGCATCGCCTAACAATGAACTATCCTAAAACAGACTATCGTGATACGTGGGAAGAAGACGAAAGTGGGATTGTTAATGAATTAGAAGATGATCAAGTGAAAAAGATTGCAGCGGTATTAATGGATGAAATAAAGGCTCTTCCAATTGAAAGAGAAACGTTCGGCCTTATGCACGGTGATATCCATCCCGGTAATTTTCATTATGATGGTAAAGAGCTAACAATCTTTGATTTTGATGATGCGGCTTATAATTACTTTATACATGATTTAGCGATGGTTCTCTATTACTCTGTTCTATTTACACCGTGGACAGCGGAAGAGAAGACAGACTTTGCTCGTAAACAGCTACAAGTGTTACGAAAAGGCTATGAGTATGAGCACAGACTAGCGGATAGTTGGTATGAATCGTTACCGTTGTTTTTACGTCTACGTGATGTTGGTTTATACGGTACACTTCAAAAGAAGTTTAAGGGGAAAGATATGCCAGATAACTTCCGAGAATTATCAGAAGAGCTATATGAAAGAATTATAAAAAGAGAAGCAATTGTGAATATATAATACATTTTTGTGAAAACAAAGTATACAGAATAAATGTATGCTTTGTTTTTTTATACAAAAATATGTTTGTTTTATTAAAATAATATTGTTATAGATTCGGTATACACTTATAATTTTATATATATTCTGAATATTCTTTATAAAGAAGGAGGGGGAATGTTGGAAGCTTTCGTAAATTGGTTAAATAATATTGTTTGGAGTCCAGCACTTGTTTATTTATGTTTAGGAGTAGGTTTATATTTTTCCATTCGAACGAGGTTTTTACAAGTAAGGCATGTAGGCGAAATGGTGAAGCTGACATTTCAAGGTGAAAAATCAGAGGCTGGTGTTTCTTCATTCCAAGCGTTAGCACTTTCGTTATCAGGGCGCGTTGGGACAGGGAATATAGCTGGGGTAGCAACAGCGGTTGCATTCGGTGGACCAGGAGCTGTATTTTGGATGTGGGCAGTGGCCTTTTTAGGAGCAGGATCAGCTTATGTAGAATCTACATTAGCACAAATATATAAGACGAAACATCAAGGGCAGTTTCGTGGTGGACCTGCTTATTACATTGAAAAAGGTTTAGGTGTGAAATGGTATGCATTAGTATTCGTTGCAGCGACAATTCTTGCAACGGGACTTTTACTACCAGGTGTGCAAGCAAATAGTATTGCTGTAAGTTTAGAAACAGCTTTTGGAATTAACACTACCGTATCAGGGGCTTTATTAGTTGTTGTATTAGCTCTTATCATCTTCGGTGGCGTAAAGCGAATTGTTAACGTGGCACAAGTTGTCGTACCGTTTATGGCAGTAGGTTATATTTTAGTAGCTTGCGTTATTGTTGCTATGAATATTGAAAAGTTGCCAGAAGCATTTATGTTAATTATAAGAAGTGCTTTTGCATTAGAGGCGGCTTTCGGTGGTATTATCGGTTTAGCAATTTCTTGGGGAGTAAAACGTGGTATTTATTCCAATGAAGCAGGGCAAGGAACTGGACCACATGCAGCAGCTGCTGCGGAAGTATCACATCCAGCTAAACAAGGTTTAGTGCAAGCATTTTCCGTTTACATTGATACATTATTTGTTTGTTCAGCAACAGCATTTATGATGATTATTACAGGCATGTATAACGTATTTGATGCAAGCGGAAAAAACTTTATCGTAAATAAATTAAATGGTGCTCAGCCGGGACCGGGATATACACAAGCTGCGGTAGAATCTGTTTTCCCTGGATTTGGAAACGGTTTCGTTGCAATCTCGTTACTATTCTTTGCATTTACAACAATTATGGCGTATTACTACATTGCAGAAACGAATATCGCATACTTAAATCGTGATAAAGACCGTCCTTGGCTGTCTATGGTACTAAAATTTGTATTTTTAGGAGCTGTATTCTACGGTTGTATAAAAACAGCAGCAACGGCGTGGGCTTTAGGTGACATCGGTGTAGGAATTATGGCATGGGTAAATATCATTGCGATTTTACTATTACAAAAACCTGCATTAGTTGCATTAAAGGATTATGAAAAGCAGAAAAAAGAAGGAAAAGATCCGGTATTCGATCCAGGGCCATTAGGAATTAAAAATGCTGATTTCTGGGAGCATGAATACGGGAAAGATAAGAAAGAAGAAGTATCTTAATAGAATAGAAATGAAGAAGCAAAGGGAAATCCCTTTGCTTTTTTTATGGACAAAATGAGGCTGGAAGTTATTTTTTTGCCTATTTTTGAATATAAAAAGAATGTACATGCTTTGTTAGGGGAAGGAGGGGGAGAGTATGTTGATAGAGTTTCGTAATGTAAATAAATATTATGGCAACTTTCAAGTTTTAAAAGATATTAATGTGCAAGTGAAAAAAGGTGAAGTGGTAGTAGTTGTTGGTCCTTCAGGATCAGGAAAAAGCACGTTGCTTCGGTGTATAAATCAGCTAGAGACAATTACAGATGGAGAGTTACTTGTACAAAATACGGAGGTACACAATACAAAAACAGATATGAATGAATTACGCCGGAATATTGGGATGGTCTTTCAACATTTTTATTTATATCCACATAAAACGGTTCTTCAAAATATTACACTAGCACCGATTAAAGTAAATAAAGTTTCAAAAGAGGAAGCTGAGCAAACAGCGATGTTTTATTTAGAGAAAGTAGGAATTCCGGAGAAGGCTAGTGTATACCCGCATCAATTATCTGGAGGACAACAGCAAAGGGTAGCGATTGCGAGGGGATTAGCAATGCAGCCGGAAATTATGCTATTCGATGAGCCTACGTCTGCTCTTGATCCGGAGATGATTGGGGAAGTACTTGATGTTATGAAAACACTAGCTAAAGAAGGAATGACAATGGTCGTTGTCACGCATGAAATGGGATTTGCGCGAGAAGTAGCAGATCGGATCTTATTTATGGATGATGGTCAAATTATTGAAGATACGACACCAACACAATTTTTTGCAAATCCTGAACAGGAAAGAGCTCGTCTATTTTTAAGCCGAGTGTTAAATCATTAAAGGAGGAATTTCATGTTTAAAATGAAAAAGCTGTTTACGTTAATCGTATTCTCATGTTTATTCGTACTTGTCGTTGCCGGATGTGGAAGTAAAAAAAATGAGGCGAAAGAAACGAATACGAAGCAAGGTGGGGCTGTTGAGCAAATTAAAAAGCGCGGGAAACTAGTAGTTGGGGTGAAGAATGATACGAACTTATTTGGATTAAAAAATCCTTCCACTGGGCAGGTAGAAGGATTTGATGTTGATGTCGCGAAAGCACTTGCGAAAAAAATTCTCGGAGATGAAAAGAAACTAGAATTAAAAGAAGTAACATCTAAAACGCGTATTCCACTATTGAAAAACGGTGATATTGATGCAATTATCGCAACAATGACAATTACAGAAGAACGTAAAAAAGAAGTGGATTTTTCAGATGTATATTTTAAAGCGGGGCAATCGTTACTTGTGAAAAAAGGGAGCGATATTAAAAGTATTGATGATGTGAAAAAGGGTGTGAAAGTGTTAGCTGTAAAAGGTTCAACGTCTACAAATAATATTCGTCAAAAGTCACCAGAAGCGACTGTATTAGAATTTGAAAATTACAGTGAGGCATTTACGGCGTTAAAAGCGGGGAAAGGCGATGTTTTAACGACAGATAATGCAATTCTTTACGGCATGGCAAAACAAGATTCAAATTATGAAGTTGTAGGGAAAATTTTTACGGATGAACCGTACGGAATTGCAGTGCAAAAAGGTGCAGATGATTTGACGAAAGAGATTAATAGCTTACTAAAAGATATGAAAGCGAATGGGGAATACGATAAATTGTATGAAAAATGGATTGGACAAAAACAAGAGAAGTAAAGTGAAACTTTAATTAGTGGGGCTTTATTTCTAGTGAATAGTAACAGTGAGAGGATGAGGGATGCTCATCCTCTTCTTGTAAAGAAAGAGGGGAGAATATGTGCCTGATTTTTCTATATTAACGAATAATATTGATATGTATGTAGAAGGCTTTAAGTATACAGTTATGTCTAGTGTAATTGCATTAATAGGAAGCTTTATTTTAGGAGTAATTTTGGCTGTAATGCGTATTGCACCTATTCGTATTTTAAATTGGATAGGATCAGCTTTTGTGGAGTTTGTAAGAAATATTCCACTTGTATTAATTGCATTTATATTCTATTTTGCTTTACCTGTAATAGGAATTACTTTAAATGGGTTTGTAGCAGGAACAGTTACGCTTACCGTATATACAGCAGCGTTTATTGCGGAAGTTATTCGCGCTGGTATTTTATCAGTCGCAAAAGGTCAAATGGAAGCAGCACGTTCCTCAGGATTGACTTATACGCAAGCAATGTACTATATCGTTTTACCCCAAGCGATGAAAATCGTAATTCCTCCTCTAGGAAATCAATTTCTCAATTTAGTAAAAAACTCTTCCATACTCGGAATTATCGCTGGTACGGATTTAATGTATCAAGGAGACTTAATTTCAACGAAGACGTTAGTTACGTTTGATGTCTATATATTTGTCGGGATGTTTTATTTAATATTAACAATTCCGCTCAGTATGCTAGTGCGTTATTTAGAAAAACGCTTAGCAAAGGAGGCGGTGTAAATGGATTTTAAGGGAGCAATTACAGGAGATCATATTCTGTTTTTATTAAAAGGATTACTCATAACATTAGAGGTAGCGCTCGTAGCGATTGTACTTAGCTTTATTATTGGTAGTGTAATAGGGATATTGCGGTATATGAAAATACCTATCGTCTTACAAGTATTAGGAATTATCGTTGAAGTAATTCGAAATTTACCACTACTTTTAATTATATTTTTCACGTATTTTGCACTTCCAGAAGCAGGCTTGAAATTAGAAATTATAACAGCTACAATTGTTGCTTTAACAATATTTGAAGCAGCAATGATATCTGAAATTGTTCGAAGTGGTTTATTATCTATTGAAAAAGGACAGATTGAGGCTGCAAGATCTTCAGGATTAACGTATGTTCAAGCGCTTTGGCACATTATTTTACCACAAGCATTAAGAAGAATGGTCCCGCCGCTTGTTAGTCAGTTTATTTCATTGCTGAAAGATACATCATTAGCAGTTGTTATATCACTGCCAGAGCTTATGCATAATGCTCAAATTATTAGCGGACAGAATGTGAATTATATGATTCCAACGTTTATAGTAGTAGCTTGTATGTACTTTATCATAAATTATAGTTTATCAATTTTATCGAGAAGATTAGAACTTCGTTAACCTTTACAATATATGTAAAGGTTTTTCCTTGTTTCTCCTTATTTTCCTTTAATTATAATCTGGATCTCGCGATAATTCGATTTTTTATATTATTTTATCAGAAAAGTTTTAATTTTATATAGAAATTGTAATCGCTTTCGTGTATATTTTTATTATCAGAAAATTTTAACAAGATATAGGGGTATCGGTAGGGGGAGGATTTAGATGCAGCAACCAACGAATGAGAAATTACATCGTACGATGAAGAGTAGACATTTATTTATGATCGCACTAGGTGGTGTAATCGGGACTGGTTTTTTCTTAGGTTCAGGTTATACCATTAATCAGGCTGGACCAGGGGGAGCCATCCTGTCCTATTTAGTGGGCGGATTTATTATGTATTTAACAATGCTTTGTCTTGGAGAGTTAACGGTAGCAATGCCGGTTTCAGGTTCTTTCCAAAAGTATGCGACGAAGTTTATTGGGCCAGGAACGGGCTTTATGATTGGCTGGCTATATTGGCTTGGCTGGGCAGTGACAGTAGGACTAGAATTAACGTCAATCGGTTTAATGATGAAAAGATGGTTTCCGAATGTTGATGTTTGGGTATGGTGTCTCGTATTCGGCGTTATTCTATATGCGTCAAACGCAATTTCGGCGAAAAGTTATGCTGAATTAGAATTTTGGTTCTCTAGTATTAAAGTAGTGACAATTCTTGCGTTTGTTGTTCTTGGTGGTGGTGCATTATTAGGGTTTATATCATATGACGGAAAAGAAGCAGCACCTCTTTTCTCTAACTTTGTAAGCGATGGTGGATTATTCCCGAATGGACTAGCTGCCGTATTACTTACAATGATTACGGTTAACTTCTCATTCCAAGGAACAGAGTTAATCGGGATTGCAGCGGGAGAAAGTGAAAATCCAGAAAAAACAATTCCACGTGCAATTCGTAATACAGTATGGCGCATTATGTTATTCTTCATTTTAACAATGACGATTTTAGTAGGATTAATTTCTTGGAAAGAAGCAGGGGTAATTGAAAGTCCATTCGTAGTCGTATTTGATAAAATCGGTATTCCATACGCAGCTGATATTATGAACTTCGTTATTATTACAGCGTTACTATCTGTAGCGAATTCAGGATTATATGCGGCAACTCGTATATTATGGTCACTTGCAAATGAAGGAATGGCACCAACATCTTTCAAGAAAGTAAATAAACGAGGTATTCCAATTACAGCGCTAGTCGTAACGATTGCGGTAGCAGGGTTATCTTTATTCACAAGCTTCCTTGCAGAAGATACAGTATACATGTACTTATTATCTATAGCTGGTTTATCGGCTGTTTCAAGTTGGATCATTATTGCTCTATCTCAACTTCGCTTTAGAAGTCAGTATATAAAAGGTGGAGGAAAGTTAGAGGACTTAAAGTATAGAACACCGTTATATCCAATTGTTCCTATTTTAGCTTTAATTACAAATAGCATCGTTGTTATTAGTTTAGCGTTTATTCCAGAACAAAGAATGGCGTTATACTGTGGTATTCCATTTATCATTTTCTGCTATATATATTATTATATGAGTAAGAAACGGAAGAAACCGATGAAAGTGGAGATGGAAGCGAAGTATGAAAATAAAAATTAAGCATGATGGTATAGAGGCAGATTTATCGTATGGTCCATTAGCGATTGGAAAAGAAAATGGGTATTCACCGTTACAATTACTCGTTTCTTCTATCGCAGGATGTAGTGCAATTGTCTTTCGAACAATTTTAGAAAAGAAACGTATTACATACGATACGTTTACAATTGAAACTGAAATTGGTAGAAGTGAAGCTTTATCAAAACCAGTTGAAAGTGTTCATTTGCACTATAAAATTAAAGCCCAAAACATTACAAAAGAGCAATTGGACAAGGCATTACAACTTGCAGTGAAAAATTGTACGATTGTTCAATCGGTAAAAGATAGTATAAAAGTTATGGAAACAATTGAACTAATAAAGTGAAACATAAAAACGTGAGAATACGGCTCTCACGTTTTTATGTTTTAGAGAGAGGAGAAAGTGTAATGGAATGTTTAGGATGTAAATTAGCCAACGAAGAAGAAATTATATATAAAATATATGAAGATGAGTATGTAACATGCTTTTTAGATCATGAACCTTTTTATCCAGGTCATACTTTAATTGTGCCAAAGCAGCATGTTGTAGAAGTGGACGAATTAGATGATATTGTAGCAAAATCCATTATGGATGCTTCTAAGCTTATTGCAAAAGCGATTAAGCTATTATATAAACCAGATGGCGTTACAATTTGTCAAAATGGTGGAATCTTTAACGAGCTAACGCATTACCATATGCACGTTGTACCAAGATATAAAGAGCGCTCATTTGCAGAATTTTATACGGTACAACCGGGAGAACAGCAGAATCATAACTTAGAAGAGACAAAGAATTTGTTAAAAGAAGCGATAGAGCAAATACCGCCTACTGAAAAGGCATAAGAGGGATGTTCTTAATGGAACAGTCAGGAAAATTCTAATAAACAAAAGCCCAATTTACAATAGAGAAATTGGGCTTTTGTTTATTCTATTATTAAATTTTATCTATAAAAAGATTTTGCAGTGTCACAAAGTATATCGCTCATAAGAAACAAAAGCCCAATTTCTTAGTTACAATAGAGAAATTGGGCTTTTGTTTATTCTATTATTAAATTTTATCTATAAAAAGATTTTGCAGTGTCACAAAGTATATCGCTCATTCGTTATATAGAGTGAGAGGAGGAATTATATGAAAGTTACAAACAACGATTATGAAAAGATGGAAGAGCTATATGAGTTGTACGAACAAAAAATTTATTATGTAGCATATTCTATTTTAAATAATATTCAGCAGGCTGAAGATGCGGTTCAAGAGACGTTTATTACTCTTTATAGGAACTTGGAAAAGCTCCATAGCTTGAGCACTGAAGAGCTTAAACGCTACATTTTGAGGGTCGCGAAAAACAAGGCGATTGATAGTTACCGGAAAAATAAAAGACATGAAACATTTTTAGAAGAATATGAAAGAGAATCAATAGAAGCAGTAGATGAAAATATTGAAGAGTGGGAAAAACGTAACATGTCTGAGGTTCAAATTGATACATTGCTAACAGAATTAAGTGAATCTAACAGACAAGTGTTTAAGTATAAAGTCTTCTATAACTTAACGTATCAAGAAATTTCAAGTGTTATGGGAATAACCGAGGCTAATGCTCGCAAGCAGTTTGAACGCGCTCGAAAACGAGTCCAAAATATGATAGGAGGTATACAACATGACGAATTCAAAGAACTCCAAAGAAATATATGAACTTGCTGAAAAAATTGCTTTAGATGATTTTGATAAACTCGAAGAACAACATGAATTTTCACATACATATACGCGCAAAAAGAAATTGTTTATGGAGGAAATGAAGTTGAAAGATGGACAACCGCAGAAAAAGCGTAAAAAACATCGTATGTTAATCGCTGCTGCTTGTTTATTGATTGGTATGCCGACAACAGTTTTTGGTGCAGTAAAAGTCTACAATATGATCGTTCAAAAACAAAATTATGAAGTAAATGTTTCAGTAACAAATAAGGACTCGAAAAAGGATGATAAGTGGTATAAGCTGAAAATTGATAAATTACCAGAAAATATGGAAGCAATTGATGACTCTGCAATGAAATATTCCTTTAAAGATAACTATGCAATGGGGGGATTTTCATTCGCTCTTTGGAGAGTAGGGGGGAATTCAGATTTTCCAACTTTGTACTCGAAAAGTTATGAAGAAAAAGAGATAAATGGTAAGAAGGCAGTAATTGTCCATAGAGAAACTGGTAATAAAGATTTAATGTTTAATAGAGTGGTTTTTCTCTATTTTGAGGAAGAGGGAATTATGTTACAAAGTTATATTGGAAACGATATAAAAGAAGAACAAATGATAGATGTGCTAGGGAGTATTTCACTTGAGCCCACGTCAAAAGAAAAGTCATCACATATAAGCGATTATGATAAAAAGTATTTTAGCCAAGAAGGTAAAACAACTAAGGTGATTCCTTTGAAAAAAGACAGCAAACGACTATTTCATATAGGGCAAAAAGTTCCAGTAACGATATCTATGGATAACAGCCAAATTGAATATGTGATAGGAAAAGTTGAAGTTTTTGATTCAATTAAAGATTTTAAGCAAGAAAACTTTAATGAAATGGGCTTAGGAATACTAAGCAGGAATCAGGCTTTGGATCAAGCTGGACAATTGATACCATATAGAAGGGATAAATATAAAATTGGAAATGGTAAAGATTCAATTGATCAATTAGTAGAGTCAAAATTAGTTCATCCTAAATTTGTCTATCTGACAACAACAGTGAAAAATATAGGTAAAAAGGAGACGAAAGAAATTTATATGCATCCATCCATACAAGTGCTTCAAAGTAAAGGAAATGCATGGAAGTATGCTGGAAAAGATGGAATCGCAGAAAAAAATATTATGACAGGCGAAGTTGATTATTTAGAGCCTCATGGAGATGGAAAAAGCTTCTACAATATTGGCAGTATCCAACCAGGAGAAACGGTAAAAGTTAATTTAGGTTATTTTGTAGATGAAGATAAATTAGATTCAACCTTTTTGGATGCTTTCAATTACAGAGGGATTGGTGACACTGAAAATATGAATTCGAAAAATCGTTGGTGGTTTGATATTCGTCAATAGTAAAACAACTAGACTAAAAAGCTGCTTATATTTAGCAGTTTTTTTCGTCTTCATACATATGTAAAACTTCTTTTGCACGTATACGTAAACCATCTATCAATTCTTTCGGTTCTAAAACTCTTGCATCTTTTCCAAGTCTATAAAATAAAGGGGTAATAAAGTTAATTTCACCTTTATCAATTGTTGAATGTATATATCCTGTCCC
The DNA here is from genome assembly GCF_008368785.1 of Bacillus sp. AY3-1. Lineage (NCBI taxonomy): Bacteria > Bacillati > Bacillota > Bacilli > Caryophanales > Bacillaceae > Bacillus > Bacillus sp. AY3-1. The sequence goes on from NZ_QORZ01000004.1 coordinate 84,046, forward strand.
GTCTTCGTTTACTACCACGAGTTCTTCAAGGTAAGGAACGCTTTTACATTGGCGCACGCCTTCAGTCGTTAATAAAACATGTAACTGGGTAGGAATATGCACTACGTTAGAGCTAGAGGCAAACCATTCTTCTAAATTCATGAACGTATCTTTATTTTCTTCTGTTGATAATATAGAAAGAATACGATCAACGCGATACAGTAATACTTTTTTTCTACTGAAGTCATAGGATGGTAAGTACCATAGCCCGTCATGAGCATATACACCGATAGGGTGAACATGTTTTGTTTTTATTCCCGATTTAGATTCGTATTGAAAGTGTAAATTTTTATTTTCAATAGCCGCAGTTAACACTTCGTTTAAAAGTGGTGTCTCAATTGTTCTCTTTGGATTCCAAAAAGTGATATAAGAACGTATTTTATCAACTTTCGCTTTCGCATCATGTTGTAGAGAACTATACAGTTTATGTGTAACGGAATTGATTTCTGCGTTGAAGGGCAAGTCTCGGTAGTAGCTTAAAGATTGAAATGCAAAAAAGATGGATACTGCTTCTTCTTCCGTAAATAAAATAGGCGGTATGACTCTATTCGTTAATACTTTATAGCCTCCGTTACGACCTTGTTCTGCGTAAATGGGTAATCCCATATCACTTAAATCTAAAATGTATCTATGGACAGTACGAACGGAAATATTAAATTCATCAGCTATTTCCTGAGCTGTAAATGTTTTTTGGGCAGAAGCAAATATAAGAATATCTAATAAGCGTTTAGCTTTTGACAAATGTATCACCTTTTTTCTTTTTAACATGACATAAATTATCATGTTTTATTGTTAGTATATTGTTTACATCATAATGTTATCAAGATGAGATGCAAGGAGGAGAAGAGATGTCACGTGAAATTGTTTTATTTATAGCCGCCAGTTTGGATGGATATATTGCGAAAGAAGATGATGATTTACAGTGGTTAATGGAAACGGAAGGAGAGGGAGATAACGGTTATACAGAAATGTATGAAACGATTGATACAATAATCATGGGAAAAAGAACGTACGATTATGTAGTAGAGCATACGGAAACATTCCCGTATGTAGGTAAAAAATGTTATGTTTTTTCTAACTCAGAAAAAAGTTCAAACGGACATGTAGAGTTTGTAAATGAAGATGTAGTGGAGTTTATAAAAAGGTTAAAAGCACAAGAAGGATCTAAAATATGGATGGTCGGTGGAGGGAGTTTATTAAGAGAGTTCTTTAAGAATAATCTAATTGATGAATATGTTGTCACGATTACACCGCATATATTAGGTTCTGGAGTTCCTTTATTTCAAGACAAGAATCCAGAAATTAATTTAACTTTAACGGATACGAAACGTTTTGGACAATTTGTAAATTTATATTATAAAGTAAAATGATAAAGAAACACGACTACTATCAGTAGTCGTGTTTTTGTATAGATGGCAATGAAATGATAAAGCAAGACCCATGATCGACTTCGCTCGTTACAGTAATATTCCCGCCGTGTAGTTCTACAATTTCTTTCACGATAGATAGTCCTAAACCAGTTCCGCCTGTAGCTCGTGATCTTGCTTTATCAACTCGATAAAAACGGTCGAAAATGTGAGGGAGGTCTTCAGGCGGAATACCTTCGCCTTCATCTTCAATTGTAATGGAAATACGTTTATGTTCTTCTGTAACAGAAATATTTATATGGGAATGCTCTTGTGAATGTCTATAAGCGTTATTTAAAATGTTTACTACAACTTGTTCAAATCGCTGTTCATCTAAGTTTATTAGCAGTGTAGGAGGACAAGAGAAAGAAACTTTAATGTATCTTTCTTTATACATGGCATTTACTTTTTCGGCTATGCGAGTAAGGAAGGTGTGTAAATATACTTCCTTTACTTGAATAGAAAAGTTATGTTGTTCCATTTGTGCAAGTGAAAATAAATCTTGAACTAAGTTCGTAATATAATCAGACTCATCTTTTATAATAGATAAATATCGCAAACGTTGCTCAGGAGATGTGTTTTCCTTTAAAGCAATGTCAGCATAACCTCTTACGTATGTTAGCGGTGTTCGTAATTCATGAGCAACACTCGCTAGAAATTCACTTCGCTCTGTTTTCATATAATGTAAATCATTAGCAAGCGTTTGAATAGATGAGGTTAGTTCACCAATTTCATCATTTCGAGTAGTCGTTAATGAAACAGATAAATCGCCTTTACTCATTTTTTCAGTGGCATGTTTCATGTGTAACAATGGCTTTGTTAACAACCGTGATAAGAGAAAGATGGTGATGGCTGTTAATAGAAACGTAATGACTCCGGCAATAATGAATTGTCTTGTTAGCCCGTTAACCATTTCCTCGATCGATTCTGTTCCGAGAAACATATATACGTAGCCTTCTGTTTTTCCTGCTACTATAATGGGGCTAACTGTACATATATAATTAGATGTTTTCCAATGATTTTCTATAATTGCTCCATCATGATCTGTCCGTGTTTGCATCTTTTCAATATGCTTTTTTATCGTAGTATTTATTTCGTTGGATTTAGCTAGCACATCCTTATTGGCATTTGTAATAACGACAGTGGTTTCGGCTTCGGATTCCATTAGGGCAACATGGGAGATTGTTTGCTTATCAAAATACTTTTCAAGAACATCTCGGTGACTATTTCCACGCTTTAATAAAGCTGTCATTTCTTCATTTACTCTATTGTTGACAAGGCTATAATAAAGCAAGACAAATAGAACACTTTCGATTAAAAGTGTAACAATTAAAAAATAAAATCCGAGTTGAATAGATATTCGCTTCATCGTTTTGCTCCTTAATCTAGAGTATCAAGCCATCGATACCCGACTCCGTAAACAGTTTTTAAATGATGATCAATGGGGAAATTTACTTTTCGTAATTTATCACGCAAATTACGAATATGTGAATCGACTGTTCGATCTTCTGTATTTGTATTTAATCCCCAAATTCGTTCAATGAGCTGATCGCGGCTTAACACGTAGTTCACATGACGTAAAAATAACCCGAGTAAAGAGAATTCGATTGGAGTGAGAAGAAGTTCTTCATTATAGACAGAAACGAAATGCTTTGCCTCATCCCATAAAATGCCGTGATATTGGATTTGCGCGTGTTGATTCGTTCGCCTTAAAACAGCTTCAATTCTTGCGAAAAGCTCTTTTTCATGGAAAGGTTTCGTTACGTAATCATCCGCTCCAAGTTTTAACCCTTGGATGATATCTACCGTTTGATCACGAGCTGTTACCATAATGATAGGAACGTTACTAAAGGATCGAATTCTTTCGCACGTTTCCCATCCATCCATCTTTGGCATCATAATATCGAGTAAAACAAATTTGAAATTTCGATTTTCTATATGTGAAATAGCTTCTTCCCCGGACACTGCACATACGCATTTATATCCGATTGGAGTAAGATAAAGCGTTAATAATTCAAGCATTCTCGGCTCATCATCTACGAGTAGTATATCGACCATAGAGTACCTCCGCATTTGTAGTTATTACTTAAATTGTAAGTCAAAATCATGAAGAAATGGTGCAGATTATCATGCATCTGCATAATTTCTTCAGAATTGCTTGTTATTGTAAAGTTGAAATTCCATTTTAGGTAATCATATTGGCTCGAAAACGATTCATATGGAGGCGGTATAGTGAAAAAGATGACCCGAATCTTTGGGATAACAATAATTACAGCAGTTGGTCTTGCTGCATGTGGACAAACGAACACGGATCATAAAAACCATGAATCTAAAGAAGAGAAAAAAACAGAGCAAACGGAAATGAAAATGAATCAGGAGGTAACTGCGCCGAAAGAAATGAACGAAGGTGCATCGAATGATTTATTAACGACAAGTTTAAAAAATGTAACGAGATTAAACACAAACGATCCTTTGCAAATGGCAGTAGTAACTTCGCAAACGATATGGCCAGCAACGCATAAAGAGAATCAGCCAGGCGCTATTATTTTAGTACCAGTAAACGAGTGGCAATTAGGTATTGCGAGTGCGGATCTTATTCACCATCCGAATAACGGGCCGATTTTATTTATAGAAAAAGAAAAGGTACCCGAAGTGACGTTAAAAGAAATAAAACGATTAAATCCGCTCGGAACGAAAGATGGAACACAAATTATGGTGATGGGGGATGTAGGTGAATCTACCCTTGAGCAATTAAAAGAATATAAAGTAAAGCAAATAAAAGAAACGGATCCAGCTACATTTGCTAAAGAAGTGGATAAAGAATATGCCGATATAACAGGAAGCTACCCGAATAGTGTTATTATCGGTTCGTCTGAAGAAGAAGGGCGTTTATACACAACACCAGCTGTAAACTGGATCTCTCATATGCCAGAACCGCTTTTATATACAGAAAAAGATAAGGTGCCAGAAGCGACGATAGAGGCATTAAAGATGAGAAAAGATAAAGCGAATATATATGTATTAGGACCAGAAAAAATCATTTCAAAAGCAGTAGAAAAAGAGTTAAGTAAATACGGGAAAGTAACGCGTATTAGTGGGGAGACTCCAACAGAAAATTCGGTTGCATTTGCGAAGTTTAAAGATGAAAAAACGAAATTTGGCTGGGGGTTCATAAAACCAGGTCACGGTTTATCATTTGTTTCAAGCAAAACACCAGATTTAGCAGTTGCAGGAGCATCATTTTCACATATGGGTAAACACGCACCTGTTGTATTGTTAGAAGAAGGTAAAGCTTCACAACCAGTGTATGACTTCCTCGCTAGTATTCAACCGAAGTTTAAAGATGATCCAACGCTTGGGCCGTATAACCACGGCTTCTTATTAGGACGTACGAGTGATATTTCATTTGAAACACAAGGTATACTGGATGAGAGGTTAGAGATTGTGCAAGAAAGCGGTCAAGGTCACGGTGGACATTAATAAAATGAGCAAAGGCGCTGCTAAGGTAGCGTCTTTTTCTGTAGGAAACTTTTACATAGCAAAAATCTCTCTACTCGTTATATAATAGCCTTCGTGCAGTCGGTCTAGATTTTCTTATGGAGAAAATCAAATGATAAAAGAGTAGAGGAGTGGTATTTTGTTTCAAACGATAAAAAATGATTGGTTCTCCAACGTGAGAGGGGACGTGCTATCAGGAATTGTTGTCGCTTTAGCATTAATTCCTGAAGCGATCGCTTTCTCTGTTATTGCAGGCGTGGACCCGACCGTTGGGTTATACGCAGCCTTTTGTATTGCAGTTACCATTTCATTTGTTGGCGGACGAACTGGGATGATTTCAGCGGCAACAGGTGCAATGGCATTATTAATGGTAACGCTCGTTAAGGATCATGGTTTGCAATACTTATTTGCTACAACAATATTAACCGGTATTGTCCAAATTATTTTTGGCGTGTTCAAACTGAGCTCATTTATGAAGTTTGTACCTAAATCTGTTATGAGTGGGTTTTTAAATTCACTTGGAATTTTAGTTTTTACAGCGCAATTGCCACATTTTAAAAATGCAACTTGGCAAATGTATGCACTTGTCGCATTAGGACTTGCAATTATATATGTATTTCCACGTATTACGACGGCTGTACCGTCTACACTTATTTCTATTATTATTGTGACAAGTATTGCACTTATGAGCGGAGTACAGTTAAAAACAGTCGGGGATATGGGAAGTTTACCGAAAGAATTACCGTTCTTTAGCATGCCTGATGTGCCTTTTACACTTGAGACATTAGGGATTATTTTACCGTACGCAGTTATGCTTGCAATTATCGGTTTACTAGAGTCATTATTAACAGCTTCAGTTTTAGATGATATGACGCATACGGAAAGTAATAAACATAAAGAAGCACGTGGACAAGGTCTTGCAAATATTGTCGCTGGTTTCTTCGGAGGAATGGCAGGCTGTGCAATGATTGGACAATCTGTTATTAATATTAAATCAGGTGGACGCGGTCGTTTATCGACATTTGTAGCAGGCGGGTTTTTAATCGTATTACTATTCGTTTTAGGTGATTATGTCGTTCATATTCCGATGGCAGCTTTAGTTGCAGTTATGATTATGGTTTCAATTGGAACATTTGATTGGAACTCTGTAACAACGATTCATAAAGTACCAAAAGGAAACGCATTTGTTATGATCGTAACAGTTGTGATTGTCTTAATTACACATAATTTAGCATTAGGTGTAATTATCGGAACAGTAATTAGTGCGGTTTTATTTGCATTTAATATGGCAAAGATTCACGTGAAACATTTATATATTGAAAATAAGAAAATATACGAAATTCATGGTCAACTTTTCTTTGCATCTACAGCAGACTTTATAAATAATTTTTCATTCAATGAAGATGTAGAAGAAATTGAGTTGAACTTTACTTATGCGCATATATGGGATGATTCAGCAGTAGCTGCAATTGATAAAGTTATCATGAAGTATGAACAAAGTGGCGTGAAAGTAAGTATAACGGGATTAAATGAACGAAGCTCGAAGATTATTTCAAATTTAGCTACTTATAATAAAAGAATTGCTAGTTAGAAGCCTCCTTTTTAGGGGGCTTTATCCTTTTTGGCAAGAAGACTGAACTCTTTTGTTTCGTTCATAACAATTTTTTGAGGGCGAATGTTTGTTTCTTTTTGTCTTACGATATAATCTGTTGTATATAAGGAGGGAATATATCGTAAAACAACGAAATTGGATAATAAGCATCATTAGGCTACTTGAGCCAAAAGAAATTACGATGAAGACTATGTTCACATTTTGTTCCGTTCAGTTCCAAATATTGATTTGTCAAAAGTAATGAATAATTTTAGTAAACTCTCTAAGAAAGGTGGTGAAAACAATGGTTAGAAAGAAAGCAATGAAAGTATTACGTAAACAAAAGAAAAGAGAAATCATACAACGATTCACTCAGAAACAGAATATCGGACGAGCTTGCTTGACTGCAAAAGAATTTCGCTTACTGCAACGCATGTCACATAGTTCAAAAGCATTGCGAAATGTTGGATTGTACACGATGAAACAAAGTTATTTGAACAATAAAAAGATTGCTACTGTAAAAGAAGTGGACACTGCCATGCAAGCCGATATGAATTACTGGTGCATGCAATCAAACTCTGTTCAAGCGATTCGTAGAGCCTTGTATGTAGAAGTAAAGAGCTTTTTTAAGGCATTGGAAAAGTGGAAAAAAAATCCTGAGAAGTTCACAGGGCGTCCTAAGTTTCCGAATTATTCTCGTTCAACGGACAAGCGAATCATTGAAATCTATCAAGTGCCAAAAGTGGATGATAACGGGTATTGGATGATTCCGATGAATGTTGCATTCAGAAAAAAATTCGGTTCCATTAAAATACGTATGCCTAAAAACTTGAGAAATAAAAAAATCTCCTATATTGAGATTGTACCAAAGCAAAAAGGTCGGTTCTTTGAGGTGCATTACACATATGAAGTGCACGTTTCTCAAATGAAGAAACCATCCACGACTACGAGTAACGCTTTGAGTTGCGATTTAGGTGTAGACAGATTAGTAAGTTGCGTGACAAATACAGGTGATGCATTTTTAATTGATGGGAAAAAATTAAAATCCATTAACCAGTACTTCAACAAAATGGTACGTAATCTCCAGCAAAAAAATATTGAAAATGGAATTTCAAAACGTGTTGTAACGAACAAAATGGCTGCACTTTGGCATAAACGAGAACGACAAATAAATGGTTACATTTCACAAACTGTAGGCCTGTTGTTTAAAAAAGTGAAAGCATGTAACATAGATACTGTTGTCGTAGGGTATAACGCTGGTTGGAAACAAAAATCGGATATGGGAAAAAAGAATAATCAAAAGTTTGTTCAAATCCCATTTCATAAACTGATTGCAGCAATTGAGAATAAATGTGTAAAAGAGGGTATCCGATTTTTAAAGCAAGAAGAAAGCTATACTTCAAAAGCTAGTTTTCTGGATAAAGATTCGATTCCAGTTTGGTCTAAGGATGATGGGACTCATTATCGCTTTAGTGGCAAACGAATCACTCGTGGAATGTATCAAAGTAAATCAGGAACATGTATTCATGCTGATATTAATGGTGCGTTGAATACATTGCAAAAATCAAGAGTTGTAGAATTAGATGAGAATCTTAAAGTGAAAACGCCGATTCTATTAGAAGTACAAAAATGTAAGGCTGTTGCTTCATGCATAGCTTAGTGGGTGCGTCAACCATCCATGTGTACTCGACTTGTCGGGGCTTGTAGCACACGCCGGATTCATCTGAGTGGTGGCTTCTTCCATAAGGAAGAATTGCTCTTTTTCGAAAGGGTGGTGCAAGTGGAAAAACAATCGTTCGTTGCCAGTACCAACCAAAAACATACTTGGGGTGTTACCGTAAGGTGGCATGAATGCTAGAGCGTCAAACTGTCTAGATATAGACGAAAAGACCTAGTGTTCTAACTCAAGCCCCCACTGAAACAATTCATCTCAGTGGGGGAAGTTGACTATATAATACGGGTAGGATAACGAAAAGGGGATTCAGCATATGTACAAACAAATTATATTAGCATGTGACGGTTCTGAACATGCACTTCGAGCAGCGGAACATGCAACATATATTGCGAAATGTAGCGAAGAAACAAATGTTGAAGTTGTGTACGTAGTAGATAATAGAACGGCAAAATCAGATATTATACAAGGTCAAACAGATCTAGAAACAATATCGGCTAGTCGAAAAGATAAATTAAAAGAGATTGAAGGTTTATTAAAGAAAGAGAACATTTCTTATAAAATTACGATATTACATGGCGATCCAGGAGATACGATTGTTCAATATGTAAATACAGGAGACATAGATCTTGTTATCGCTGGAAGTAGAGGATTAAATACACTGCAAGAGATGGTGCTTGGTAGTGTAAGTCATAAAATAGCAAAACGAGTGAAATGCCCGGTGATGATTATTAAATAAATTGAGTGAGATACTCTGTAGTGTAAGCAGGACTTTGATATAATTCAAGGTCCTTTTTGGTGTATAAAAGGGGAAGGTATGGACATACTAGATACATAAGTTTTAGAAAATGTTAACTTACAAATTTGTAAGTTTGTTGTCAGAAAAATCGATGTTATGAAATTTTTCCCATTGGTAAAATAAGAGTATCAAAGGGGAGATAGGGAGGATGGAAGTAATGAAATCATTGCAAAATTTATCATATAGTCAAGGGGTAAGCTTAATTTGTTTAGGCGGATTTGCTGCATCTGTTACGTTAGCTATTTTAATAAAGATGATTCATCAAATCTTTTAATTTTAGAGTAGGGAAGGAATTGGTTGTTATTAATAGCAAGAGAAGGATTATAAATAAAAAATAGCTCCTGGCATGTATCTTAGCGCCAGGAGCTATTTTATTATTTCTCTGTTTCTGCTTTATCGCTTGTTACGCTAACTTTACCCCACTTGTATTGATCTTCTGGTGTATATTTATAATCTTTTACGCGATTATTTACACCTTTTAAGTCGAATTTATAATGAAGTGGAATTAATGGTACTTCGTCATGAACTAATTTTTGCCATTTATCGTAGACATCTTTACGGTACTTTTCATCAGCAGCTTCTGGAGAAATACCTTGTTTTAATAATTCTGTGTTTTTGTCAGTAGCCCAACGTGGGTAATTGAACGCTGCATCTTTAGCCCAAATACCAGAAGGATCTGGGTCAGATCCAGTTCCCCAAGCTGCCGCGAAAAGATCAACTTTTGGATCATCTTTTTTAATCATATCGTAGAATGAGTTAAATTCATGTAAGCGACCATCAAGAAGCTCTACTTTTAGGCCGATGTCTTTCCAAGATTGAATAAAGAATTTTGCAAGTGGTTCACTTACATCGCTACCACTCATTGATAAGAAATTAGCTTTAAATTCTTTACCATTCGGATCTTCACGGAATCCATCTCCGTTCGTATCTTTATAGCCAGCTTCATCTAATAATTTTTTAGCTTTCTCTATATCTTTATCATAGGCACCAGCTTTATTGTTATGATATTTTGGTAGAGATGGTGGGATTGGTGAGTTAGCCGGATAACGTAGGCCGTGATATAATTTTTCACCAATTTCTTTTCGATCGATAGCATACGCCATTGCTTGACGTACACGAACATCTTTAAATTTCTCCTTATCCATTACTACTTCTTCTTTTTCTTTATCCATATGGCCTAATTTAAAACCGATATAGCTATAGTATAAATCAGTTTTACCGACTAATTGTGCATTTTTTAATGTACTTACATTTGGATATTGATCTGCACTTACTTCAGCAATGTCAATATCACCATTTTTTAAGGACGCGTTAACAACGGAAGGGTTAACAACTTTTAAAACCATACTTTTTAGTTTTGGTTTTCCGCCATAATAGTCATCAAAACGTTCAAATTCAACAGCTTCACCTGGCGTGATTTTCTTCACTTTAAAAGGTCCGAAACCAATTGGATTTTTACGGATTTTATCAGATTCTGCTAATTTATCGATTGGTACATCTCCTAAATATTTCTTATGAAGAGGGTATGTCCAAAGTCCAGTTTTCACTGAAGGGTTTGGTGTTTTAAACGTAATCGAAATTGTTTTTGGATCAGTTACCTTTATACCTGAAATTTTTTCAGCTTTTCCATTATGGTAATCTTCCATACCTTCAATCATTTGCATTTGAGTGTCATAGCGCGAACCAGCATATTGTTTGTTACCAATCACTAGATAAGAGTATTCTAAATCCTCAGCAGTAACAGGATTTCCATCATGCCATTTTACATTATCTTTAATTTTTAGTGTAATTGTCTTTTTATCTTTAGAAATTTCATATGTAGCAGCGCCATCATTCGTGTATTCCCAGTTTTCGTCATTTGATAATAAAGATTCATCGAAAATTGTAATGACTTGGTTATCGGGATCTCCTTCATATACAGCGAAATTTAAAAGTCCTTCAAATGGTGTGTTAGAAACAAGACCATATGTTAATGAACCATCTTTAATTTCCTTTTTATCATTTTTAACAGATGCACTAAATTTATTTGTATCTACTTTTTTTGTGCTGCTCGTTTTTTCACTACCACCACTGCCCCCACATGCTGAAAGTAGTAATGTTGAAACTGCAAGTGTACTTAATACTTTGAAAAACTTTGGCTTATTTGTCATTTCTTCCACCCCTTATCCTTTTCTTTGTCTTGCGTCGGCCGAGCGGCGTAGCGCTTGACCAATAAAATTTATACACAGCATCAATGTTAAAATCATGACTGATGCGGGTAACCAAATCCACCATTTTTCTTGTAATACATCTGGATTTCTAGCATAACTAACAAGCGTACCAAGGCTTGGTGTACTTTCTGGTAGACCAAATCCTAAGAAAGTTAGACCAGATTCAATACCGATGTTTCCAGCAAGATTTAATGTAACGCTAACAATGATAATTGAACTTAAGTTAGGTAGTACTTGGAAAAGAATGATTTTCCAGTTTGGTGTTCCTAAAGTTTTAGATGCAGAGACATAATCTAGTTCTTTTTCAGTTAATACTTTTGAGCGAATTAATCTGGCCTTTCCTGTCCATAAGAACACGCTCATAATTAAAATGAAAGTGAAGATATTGAATGTAGGAACAAGTGTAATAAATACAATTACAAGCATTAAAAATGGTAAAACCATAACAAAGTCGATAATGCGCATAATGATATTATCAATAGCTCCTCCAAAATACCCGGCAATTAATCCAATTGAAAGACCAATTAAACAAGAAAGAATAGTAATTGCTAATCCAATTGTAAAGGAGTTACGTGTACCAATAATAAGTTGGCCGAAAATGTCGCGTCCTCCGTAATCTGTTCCTAACCAATGTTCAGCAGAGGGAGGAGCATAAATAGCGAATAAATCAACTCGTACAATATCTTCTTGTTTCATAATAAAAGATGTTGCGTAGACTGCTAGTAATAAGATTGCTAGGAAAATAAGTGAAAACATTGCTAATTTATCTTTACGAAGTTCTCGCCACATAATAGAGAAACCAGAAGGGCTTTTTTCGTAATGAATAACTTCAGTTTGTTTTTCAGGGTTTGCTAACATAACGTCATCTCCTTTCTTTAATCAATACGAATACGTGGATCGACGATGCTTAGAATAATATCTGAAAGGAGAGTTCCAAGTAACGTTGCAAATCCAGTAAACATAACGAGTGCAGTTATTACACTAAAATCACGTTGAGAGATAGATTGTATAAATAGTTGTCCAATTCCTGGATAGCTAAAAATACTTTCTAAAAAGATGGCACCGCCAACTAATCCTGTAATTTCATAGCCTAAGAAGGCTGCAATTGGTAAGAATGAATTTCGTAAAATATGTCTAGAATAGATTTTTGATTCTGGAACACCCTTTGCTCTTACTGTACGCACAAAATCTTTATGTTTCGTATCAATAATTTCGCTTCGTAAATATTGAACCGTACCAACTGTCGCAATTAATGCACCAGATAAAGCTGGTAATAGCATGTGATTCAATTTGCTTAAATAGTAAGCAAATGTACCTGTTGCAACTTGAGGATCTACGCTACCGCCGGTTGGGAATATTGCAAACTTAAATCCGAATAGGAAGAGCATAACTAGTGCAAATATAAATAGTGGTGTAGCAAAACCTAGATAGTTGTAAAGGGTAATGAGTCGATCAGCCCATGTATCATTCCAACGCCCACTTATAACTCCTAGTGGTATGGCAATTAAATAAGTAAGAATAAGAATGACAAGTGCTAAAGATACTGTATTTCCAAGTCGTTCTCCAATTAAATCGGTTACTTTCATTTTATGCGCATAGGAAATACCAAAGTCACCTTGGGCTGCATTTTTAATCCAGCGAACATATTGTGTTGGAACTGGGTCATTTAATCCAAGCTTTTCTCGCTGTTCTTCAATCACTTTTGGATCCGCTTTTGGATTCATTGCTTTGCCAGTTAAGGCATCGCCTGGCATTGCCTTAGCTAGTAGAAAGACAAGTACACTTAACACGAATAATTGCGGGATCATCACTAAAAATCTCCGTAATATAAACTTCCACATGTTTTATCACTCCCTTATGGTAATGCCACCCGGTGCGTTGGCGAGATTGGTTTTAAATCATAAGCCCGACCGTTTTCATTGAAATAATTTTCGTATGACTTCTCGTACTCAGAACTTACTTGTTGACGGAGCTTACGCTGTTGCTCTCTGTTTTCAGGACGAATATCAGGAATTGCTGATATTAGGCGTTTCGTATAAATATGTTGCGGATTATTATAAATTTCTGCACTAGTTGCTTCTTCGACAATGCGCCCGCGATACATAACACCGATACGGTCACACATATGGCGAATTACACCTAAATCATGACTGATAAATAAGTACGTTAGTCCAAGTTCAGATTGTAAATCTTGTAAAAAATTTAAAACCTGCGCTTGTACAGAAACATCTAGTGCTGATACAGGTTCATCAGCGATAATAAGCTTCGGTTTTAATGTAAGAGCGCGTGCAATACCAATCCGCTGCCTTTGCCCGCCGGAAAATTCATGTGGATATTTATAAATTGACTCTGGATTTAGACCAACTTTATCAAGATATTCTTGAACCGCTCTACGTTCTTCATCAGGTGAGAGCTTCTCAAAATTTCGAAGAGGCTCAGCAATAATGTCGAGAACACGTTTCTTCGGATTTAATGATGAATACGGATCTTGGAAAATCATTTGAATATCTTTTCGTTGTTCACGTAGCTCAGAGCGACTTAATTTTGTTAAATCTCTATTATTAAAATGAATGCTACCCTCTGTTGCTTTCGTTAAATGCATAATTGCTTTACCCGTTGTTGATTTGCCACTTCCTGATTCACCAACGATCCCGTATGTTTCACCCGGTTGTAATTCAAAACTTACACCATCGACAGCACGCACGTAATCTAATGTGCGGCCGAAGAAACCACCTTTAATTGGAAAATGTACTTTTAAATCTTCTACTTTAAGCAGTGCCATGAGCTACGTCATCTCCTTTCTTATCTTGGAAGTTGAAATGCTTGTAGCAAGTACAACGTACCCAATGGTCTGGTTTTACTTCATGTAAAATTGGATTTTCCTCGTGTTGATCAGGTCTAATCCATGGAATTCGATCTTGGAAGCGACAACCTGTGCGAGGAAGCTTCGCTAACGAAGGAACGACCCCTTGAATTACATGCAATTTTTCTTTTTCACCATACGCAGATGGAATGGAGTTTAATAGAGAACGAGTATATGGGTGAAGAGGGTTGTTAAAAATTTCTTCAACTTTTCCTGTCTCTACAACTTGTCCGGCGTACATAACGACGATACGATCGGCTGTTTCTGCGACAACACTTAAATCATGAGTAATTAAAATGATGCCCATTTTCGTTTGTTCTTGAATAGATTTTAGTAAGTCTAAAATTTGTGCTTGGATGGTTACGTCAAGAGCTGTTGTTGGCTCATCCGCAATAATGAGTGCTGGGTTACAAGCAATTGCAATTGCGATAACAATTCTTTGTCTCATTCCGCCAGATAATTCGTGTGGGTATTGTTTATATGTAAGTTCTGGTTTTGGAATACCAACTTGATGAAGTAGTTCTAAGGTGCGTTCTTTTTTTTCAACTTTTGAAAGGCTTGTGTGGTAGTCTAAGTTTTCTTCGATTTGTTTTCCAACTGTCATAAGAGGATCGAGTGCTGTAAGAGGTTCTTGGAAAATCATACCGATGTTTGATCCGCGTACTTTATTCATTTCTGCGGTCGACATAGTTAGTAAATCCTTATCTCTATAGTTAAGCTGCCCTTGTAATTTTGTATTTGCTTCATTATGCAATCGCATAATAGAAAGGGCAAGTGCACTTTTTCCGCAACCTGATTCACCAACTATCGCGACAATCTCATTTTCATGGACAGTTAACGAAACGTTATCAACTGCTGCATGATATTGATCTTGTATGCGAAAGGAAGTCTGTAAGTTTTCAATGCGAAGAAGTGGATTCTTCATGGCTATCCCTCCATCTTTTCTGAAAAGACTAAATATTTTGTATGTTGTTGTTATTTTAATATAAATTGACAATGTTTGACAAGCATAAGTTGAGAAAATATTCAAAAATCTTTTTATACAGAGATTGAATGCTGTTGTATAAGGGATTGAAGTTATTTGAAAACGCTAACATATAAAAAGAGGAGAATAAATCTTTTGTAAGAAAAAAGATTTATATGTAGAAAAAAGAGAGGTGTTCTGGAAAGAACAGCCTCTCTTTTTTTGATAAGAATAATATTAGTACTTAAGCTTGTTTTTGTTTTGCAGATCCTGTGTTTAAAGTAAGAGCAAGGAAGAACATTGCAAGTACACAAGATACAAGTAATAAGATGAATCCGCCATCCCATCCGAATGCATCAACGATAAAGCCCATAGCTGCGCTAGCAAAAGTAGCTCCACCTAGGTAACCGAAGAACCCAGTTAAACCAGCGGCAGTTCCAGCAGCTTTTTTTGGTGCTAAGTCTAGTGCGTGTAGGCCGATTAACATAACAGGTCCATAAATTAAAAATCCAATTGCGACAAGTGCGATACTATCAACCATTGGATTACCAGGAGGATTTAGCCAGTAAACAAGAACGGCGATAAATACACCAACCATAAATAAAATACCAGCAGGTGCGCGGCGCCCTTTAAATAGTTTATCACTCATCCATCCGCAAAGAAGTGTACCTGGAATACCAGCCCATTCATATAGAGCGTAAGCTGTACGAGAGCTACTATGAGTGAAACTTTTTTCCTCTACTAAATAAGTAGGAGCCCAGTCTACAACGCCGTAACGTACGAAGTAAACGAAAACGTTCGCGATAGCGATGTACCATAAAAATTTATTGTTTAGTACGTATTTAAATAAAATTTCTTTTACTGAAAGTTCGCGTTCTCGATCTTTTACTTTTTCATCTGATGGATATTCTCCAGTATGTTCTTCGATAGAAGGTAATCCACAAGATTGAGGTGTATCTCTCATCGTAATTAATACATAAATACCAACTAAAATTGAAAGAATACCTGGGAAGTAAAAAATACTCTTCCAGTCATTTGCGAAGAAGTATAAGCCTAATGTCACAAGAGAAGGCATAAGCGCGCCACCGACATTATGAGCAACGTTCCAAATAGACATTTTTGTACCACGTTCACTAATAGAGAACCAGTGAACCATCGTACGACCACAAGGAGGCCATCCCATACCTTGTACCCATCCATTTAAAAACTGAAGGACAAACATAAGTATAATGCTCGTTGTAATGAAAGAAAATGAGCCGAAAATAATATTAATGATACCTGATAAAAATAGCCCAGCTGCTAAAAAGTAGCGAGGATTACAACGGTCGGATACGATACCCATAAGAAATTTACTTAATCCGTAAGCGATAGATACTGCTGAAAGGATAACCCCAAGTTCCCCTTTACTAAAGCCTTGTTCGATTAAGTATGGCATCGCTAGTGAAAAGTTTTTTCGAACAAAGTAGTAACCTGCGTAGCCGATGAAGATACCTAAGAATACTTGTAAACGTAATTTACGGTATTCGCTATCAACGCGATCAGCTGGTAAGCGTTCTGCGTGGGGCGCAGGCTTAAATAATTGTGTGAAAAACATAAAATGAAAATCCTCCCCTAATGAATTCGAAATGTTGTAAGTCAGAGAGAATATAAAAAGGCCATGAAATATAAAAAAGTTTCCTTTTTTATGATTCATAGCCGTATACTCCGATTCTCCGTGACTGTCAATATTAACTTCGTCGAAAATTATACAACTTTGTGACAGAAATGTAAACGTTTTTATAAATAAAAAGTGTTGACGGATTTTATTTGTGGGATTAATATTTAAATACGTTAAATATTTTATTGCTTAAATAAGAGGTGGATAACATGCCAAATGATATGACGCATATCGATAAAATTCAAGCTCTTGCCTTTTCGATTGGAAAGAAAATGCAGACGGAGTTATTAGAACAAATGCAAGCAACAGGACTTACACCACCGCAATTTTATATTTTAAAGATTTTAGATCATTACGGTGCTTCAAGAGCGACAAAATTAGCAAAAAAGATGTATGTAAAGCCTAGTGCAATTACAGTGATGATTGATCGCCTAATTGACCAAGAGCTTGTAGAACGCTATCACGACAAAGATGACCGTCGTGTTGTCATCATTGAGTTAACAAAAAAGGGGAAAGCTAGAGTAGAAGAGGCAATGAACGCTCGTAATGAGCATATTGCAAAATATTTCTCACATTTAGAATTACAAGAAAGAGAAGATTTGTTACGCCTCTTTGAGAAATTAGAAACAATTATTTGCGGGACACAAGAGAAAAAAGAGAATAACTAAGAGGAATTGAGGAGATTACATGGAGCAACAAGAAAACATAAATAGAAAGTTGCTGTTAATTGGTTTAATAATCGCGATGCTATTTGCTGCATTAGATGGAACCATTGTTGGTACAGCAATGCCGCGTATCGTCGGTGAACTAGGCGGATTAAGTTTAATGACGTGGTTAACAACAGCTTATATGTTAACATCAACGACAGTTGTACCAATTGCAGGTAAATTAGCGGATTTACTTGGCCGTCGTAACGTATATATTACAGGACTAGTTATCTTTATGGTTGGTTCGGCGTTATGTGGTATGGCAAATGGTATGACAGAATTAATTATTTTCCGTGGTATTCAAGGTCTTGGTGGCGGTATTATGATGCCGATGGCTATGATTATTATCGGAGATATGTTTACGGGAAAAGAACGTGCGAAATGGCAAGGTATTTTTGGTGCGTTATACGGTCTTGCTTCTGTAATTGGACCACAAGTGGGTGGCTGGATTGTAGACGCAGTGAACTGGAGATGGGTATTCTACATTAACTTACCAGTTGGTATTTTAGCAACAATCTTTATTGCAATGGGATTAAAGTCACATAAACAAACAGGACCGATCAAAATTGATATTGCTGGAATCTTTACGATGATTCTCGGTGTTGTAAGTTTATTACTTGCATTAACGTTTGGCGGAAAAGATTATCCATGGGATTCTTGGCAAATTATCGGTTTATTTGCATTAGCTCTAATTGGTATTATTAGCTTTGTTATCGTTGAAACGAAAGCAGAAGAACCGATTTTACCGATGCATTTCTTTAAAAATCGCACGTTTACAATACTGAATGCGATTGGTTTCTTTATGAGTATCGGAATGTTCGGTGCGATTATGTTCGTACCATTCTTCATGCAAGGAATTGTAGGAGTAAGTGCTGCTGAATCAGGAACAATCATGACACCGATGATGATTACAATGATAGTGATGAGTATTATCGGTGGTCAACTTGTATTAAAAGTTGGTGTGAAACCACAAATTATTACAGGGATGCTTATTATGGCTGGTGGTTTCTGGTTATTAACAACGATGGATATGCACACGACTAAACTTACTGCTACTTTCTATATGAGTATTATCGGTTTAGGAATGGGTCTTGTTATGCCGACATTAACATTAGCGTTACAAGAAAGTTTCCCGAAAAAAGATCTTGGAGTCGTAACATCATCAAGTCAGTTCTTCCGTCAAATCGGTGGAACATTTGGTATTACAATTTTAGGGTCAATCATGAATAACACTTCAGGTACAACATTAACAAATAAATTAGTACCTGTATTAGATACGTTCCCGAAAGAAGCGGGTCAAATGGTAACGAAATTTAAAGATATGATTCAAACAGATCCACAAGGTTTATATTCGATGCTATTTAGTCCAGAAGCATTAAAACAAATGCCAGAAGCATTCGCTAACAGCATTGTACCAATCTTGAAAAACTCTTTAGTAGACTCACTTCATACTGTATTCTTAACAGGATTAGTATTTATCGTAGTAGGCGCTATCTTTACGATTTTCTTACAGAAGATTAAACTGTCAGATCGTAAAAAAGATGTTGAAGAGCCAGCTACAGAGGAAAAAGAACAAACTGTATCATATTCGTAATGAAAAAGCATCGCCTTATGGCGGTGCTTTTTTTGAGTATAACCTTAAAAGCTTTTTCGTGAGAAATGATTGACGTATTTCTAGAAATACGTTATATTATTTTCTGTAAACGGTTACATGGAATGGAATGGAGAGGGAAGAGAATGAGTACGATTAAAGACGTTGCAAAATTAGCAGGAGTATCTGTTGCTACCGTTTCCAGAGTGTTAAATAAAAATGGATATGTTCATGAAGATACATTAAAGAAAGTAGAACGAGCGATTGAGATGCTAGATTATAAACCTAGTACAGTAGCGCGTTCATTGTATAATAAAAAATCTCGTTTAATTGGCTTAGTTGTTCCAAATATCGTGAATCCATTCTTTCCAGAAGTTGCACGTGCCGTAGAAGATGTAGCGCATAAGCAAGGATACACAGTTGTCCTTTGTAACTCTGATGAGAGTTTAGAGAAAGAAAAGCAATATATTGATGTACTTAGGCAAAATAATGTGGATGGATTTATTGTAGCAACGAATCCACAAAATAGTGTTAATTACATGAAGTTGTCTGTTCCAGTTGTTGCAATTGACCGTATGTTTAATGAGCGTATCCCTACTGTATATGCAGATAACTATGCAGGGAGTCAGGCAGCGACAAATCTATTAATAGATAAAGGCTGTAAACATATTGCGCATATTCGCGGACCGCGTGACGTAAGCACGGCTAATGAACGTTTTGAAGGTTTTATAGACGTTATTACGCAAAATAATCTTTCTTATATGATTGCAGAGAGTACATTTGATCCAGCTAATAGTGAGCGTGTAGCAGTGGAATTATTAGAAGAATACCCACATATTGATGGAATTGTTGCTGGAAATGATTTAATCGCAATAGGTATTGTAAAGGCTGCACTCCAAAAGGGGATTTCTATTCCAGATGATTTACAAATTATCGGATTCGATGGAATTTCTTTAACAGAAATGATGTATCCATCTATTACAACTGTTGCACAGCCAATTTATGAAATGGGGAAAATTGCAACAGAGCTGTTATTAGAGCAGATGGAAGGAAACGTATTAGAAGAGAAACACTATCGTTTACCGATTGAAATTATAGAGCGAAATACAACGAAGTAAGGAGATGAAACAGATGCCAAATATTGCAGTGGTAGGTAGTATTTCAATGGACTTAGTGGCTGTTTCAAAAAAACGTCCGAAAGCAGGAGAAACAGTAATTGGTGAAGCATTTCATACAATCCCAGGAGGGAAAGGAGCCAACCAGGCAGTTGCTGCAGCTAGATTAGGCGCAAATGTAGCGATGGTTGGAGCGGTTGGAAACGATAATTATGGAACTGTAGTTAGGAACAATTTAGAGAACGAACGCGTTTTTATCGACTATGTGGTACCGGTTACAGATACGGCGACAGGAATTGCTCATATCGTTTTAGCAGAAGAGGATAACAGTATTGTTGTTGTGCAAGGGGCGAATGCTCTTGTCAATGAGTCGGTTGTAGATCGTTCAAAAGATCTTCTTATAAAAGCAGATATGGTTGTTCTTCAACTAGAGATTCCACTTGAAACAGTAAAATACGTATTAGCTATTTGTGAGGAACACAAAATCCCGGTTATGTTAAATCCAGCGCCAGCACAAGTGTTATCAGAAGATATTTTAGAAAAAGCAACTTATATTACACCAAATGAACATGAGTGCCGCATCGTATTAGATGATTTCATATCGCCAATTGAAGATTTACTGGCTAAATATCCAAATAAACTATTGATGACAGAAGGTTCTAACGGTGTTCGTTTCCATAATGGTAAGGAGATTGTACATGTTCCTAGCATTGCTGTTGATGTAGTAGATACGACTGGAGCTGGTGATACATTCAATGGTGCATTAGCAGTTGCGCTTTCTGAAGGAGAAACACTTCAAAAAGCAATTCGTTTTGCGAATATTGCTGGTGGCCTTTCTGTAACGAAACTTGGAGCACAGGGCGGTATGCCAACGAGAGATAGAGTACGTGAAGTGCAGGTGATTGTCGGATGAAAAAGCACGGTGTATTAAACAGTGAGATTGCATCAGTCCTTGCTTCACTTGGACATACAGATACGATTGTAATCGCAGACTGTGGGCTACCAATTCCTGACGGAGTAAAACGAATTGATTTAGCTGTTGAGATTGGAAAACCTAGCTTTTTAGACGTATTGCAAGTGGTAGCTGATGATATGGCAATTGAAAAAGTAACGTTAGCAGAAGAAGTCATTAACAATAATGCGGAAGTAAATAAAGAAATCGAGCTGAAATTAATAGAGCCAGCGTTTGAATATGTATCGCATGAACAATTTAAAGAGCACACGAAGAAAGCGAAGGCGATTATTCGTACAGGAGAGGCTACTCCTTATGCCAATGTAATTTTGCATGCGGGCGTGATTTTTTAATAAAAGGAAGTGATGGGAATGCGTATTGAAATGAAAAATATTTCAAAGGCGTTCAATGGTAATCCTGTTTTGAAGAATGCACAGTTTATGATTGAAACAGGGGAAGTCCATGCATTGATGGGGGAAAATGGAGCGGGCAAATCAACGCTCATGAAAATTTTAACAGGTGTATACAAAAAAGATGGTGGAACAATCACGATTGATGGACAAGAACGAACTTTTAAAAATGCGAAAGAAGCAGAAGAGTACGGTATTGCATTTATACATCAAGAATTGAACATATTATCGAATTTAACAGTAGCTGAAAATATGTTTCTCGGTAAAGAGTTAATGTATGGGAAGACAGGTGTTTTGCGTACGCGTCAAATGAACGCGATTACGCAGCAGCAACTAGCGGAGTTAGGGTTACATGTAAAAGGCGCTATGTTGGCAGGAGAGTTATCGGTTGGACAACAGCAAATTATTGAAATTGCGAAAGCGTTAATGACAAACGCGAGCGTTATTATTATGGATGAACCTACAGCTGCATTAACAGATCGCGAAATTGAAACGTTGTTTACTGTCATTAATAAATTACGTAAAGAAGGTGTTTCGTTCGTTTATATCTCACACCGAATGGAAGAAATTTTTTCAATATGTGATGCCATTACAATTTTACGTGATGGGGAATACGTAGGAAAGAGACTTATTCCGGAAACATCATTTGATGAAGTAGTGAGTATGATGGTGGGGCGCAGCATTGGTGAACGTTACCCAGAGCGAAATAGTCAAATTGGCGATGTCATTTTTGAGATGCGTAACGGAACGAAAAAAGGGAAGTTTAAAAATGTTTCGTTTCAAGTGAGAAAAGGTGAGATCCTTGGTGTTGCTGGCTTGATGGGAGCTGGCCGTACAGATATTATGAAAGCGATATTTGGATACGAACCTTTAGATTCTGGCCAAATTTTTATAAATGGACAAGAAGTAAAGATTGATAGTCCGATAGATGCGATTAGACAAAGAATAGCTTTCATTACAGAGGATAGAAAATCTGAAGGGTTAGTGTTAGATTTCTCAATTCGAGAAAATTTAGCTTTACCGAATTTAGAAAGTCTTTCAAAGGGAAGTGTCCTTAGTAACGAACTAGAACAACAGTTTACAGCGGATATGATGAAACTTCTTAATGTGAAAGCAGCTAGTGGAGAGCAAGCGGTGAAATCTCTTTCTGGTGGAAATCAGCAAAAGGTTGTTATTGCAAAATGGCTAGGTATCCACCCGCAGTTACTCATTTTAGATGAGCCAACAAGAGGTGTAGATGTTGGAGCGAAAAAAGAAATTTACTCTATTATGAATAAGCTTACTGAGCAAGGCGATGCCGTTATTATGGTATCATCTGAGCTTCCAGAAGTTTTAGGAATGAGTGATCGCGTTCTTGTTATTCATGAAGGAAAGGTCGGCGGCATTTTAGAGAAAGGTGAGGCATCACAAGAGTCTATTATGGCACTAGCTACAGGGGGAGAGTAAGGATGGCTAAGAAGGGGAATGTATTACAACAGCTCGGTTCTTTAATCGGTTTAGTATTAATTATCGTCGTAATTACAGCTTTAAATCCAGCATTTATTGAGATTCCAAATTTATTTAATATACTGCGTCAAGTATCGATTAATGCGCTTATTGCATTCGGAATGACCTTTGTAATTTTAACAGGGGGTATTGACTTATCGGTAGGTTCTATTTTAGCATTATCAAGTGCACTTGTTGCTGGAATGATGGCAAGTGGCATGGACCCGTTCCTTGCGATGGCAGTTGGATTATTAGCTGGTCTTGTAATGGGAATTGTAAACGGTATCATCATAGCGAAGGGAAAAGTAGCTCCATTTATTGCAACTTTAGCAACAATGACTATTTTTCGTGGGTTGACGCTTGTTTATATGGACGGACGTCCGATCACTGGTCTTGGTGATCATTTAATGTTCCAAATGTTTGGCCGCGGTTATTTTCTCGGTATTCCGGTACCAGCTGTTACAATGATGATCGCTTTCGCAGTACTGTACTTCATTTTGAAGAAAACGACATTTGGTCGCCGTACATTTGCAATTGGTGGAAATGAAGAAGCAGCAGCACTATCAGGTATTAATGTTACGAGAATTAAAGTAATGATTTACGGTCTTTCCGGAATTTTGGCAGCGCTTGCAGGTATTGTCTTAACATCACGACTAGATTCTGCACAGCCAACTGCAGGTACTTCTTACGAATTAGATGCAATTGCAGCAGTTGTATTAGGTGGAACAAGTCTTTCTGGGGGAAGAGGATGGATTGTTGGTACATTCATCGGTGTACTTATTATCGGTGTACTAAATAACGGTTTAAATTTATTAGGTGTATCTTCTTTCTTCCAACAAGTTGTAAAAGGACTTGTAATCTTACTAGCTGTATTAATTGATCGCCGAAAAGAAGCGTAATGGAGGGATAGTTCATGAAGAAATGGTTACTTATACTCGTTGCATGTATTATGGTCATTACTGCTGGTTGTTCAATGGAACCACCAGAATGGGCAAAGGATTCTAGCGATAAAGGTCGAAATAAAACTATTAAAGTTGGATTCTCTGTTTCAACTTTAAACAATCCATTTTTTGTGACTTTGAAAAAAGGAGCAGAAAAGCAAGCGAAAGCAAGCGGCATTGAATTGATTGCTGTTGATGCACAAAATGATGCAGCAAAGCAAACGAACGATGTTGAGGATTTAATTCAAAAAGGTGTCGATGTAGTTGTTATTAATCCGACCGATTCAGATGCTGTTGCTTCAGCAGTAAGTGCTGCAAATGCTGCAAATGTTCCTGTTATTACAGTAGACCGCGTTGCAAATTCGGGTAAGGTTGTTTCTCACATTGCATCTAATAATATCGAAGGTGGTCAAATGGCTAGTGATTACATTCGTGAATTAGTTGGCGGGGGAGCAAACGTTGCTGAGTTAGAAGGAATCCCTGGATCTTCTGCTGCTCGTGAGCGTGGGAAAGGATTCCATAACGTAGCTGATAAGTCTTTAAAAGTAGTTGCAAAACAAGCGGCTGATTTTGATAGAGCTAAAGGGTTATCTGTTATGGAAAACATTTTACAAGCGAATGGTGATATTAAAGCTGTGTTTGCGCATAACGATGAAATGGCATTAGGGGCACTTGAAGCATTGAAGTCTTCTGGAAAAACAGATGTAGTCGTTGTTGGTTTTGATGCAACAGAAGATGCTGTAAAGGCGGTTAAAGATGGGCGTATGGCTGCAACAGTTGCTCAAAAACCGGAATTAATCGGAGAGAAGGCGATGCAAACAGCAAAAGAGATAACACAAGGTAAAAAAGTGGACAAATCTATTCCGATTGAATTAGAGCTTATTAAGAAAAACAAATAAATATAAAATGAAAATCAGGAAGGAAGAATAACAAATGAAATTTTTTATTGATACAGCAAACATTAACGAAATTAAAGAGGCAAATGCATTAGGAGTATTAGCTGGAGTAACGACAAATCCATCACTTGTAGCAAAAGAAGGCGTAGATTTCCATGAGCGTATTCGTGAAATTTGTAATGTTGTAGAAGGACCTGTAAGCGCAGAAGTAATTAGCTTAGAAGCTGATAAAATGATTGAAGAAGGAAAAGAGTTAGCGAAAATTGCTCCAAACGTTGTTGTAAAAGTTCCAATGACAACAGAAGGTTTAAAAGCAGTAAAAGCATTCTCTGACTTAGGAATTCGTACAAACGTTACATTAGTATTCTCAGCAGTTCAAGCATTACTTGCAGCTCGTGCTGGTGCAACATACGTTTCACCATTCTTAGGTCGCTTAGACGATATCGGCCATAACGGTATGGACCTAATCCGCCAAATCGCAGAAATCTTTGCAATTCACGGCATTGAAACAGAAATCATTGCAGCATCTGTACGTCACAGTGTTCACGTAACAGAAGCAGCATTAAACGGTTCACATATTGCAACAATCCCAGCAAACGTAATTGCTTCATTAGTGAAGCACCCATTAACAGATCAAGGAATTGAGAAGTTCTTAGCTGATTGGGAAAAAACACAAGAGAAATAATAGAAAATCAAGAATCCTAGTTTAATTGACTAGGGTTCTTTTTTTATTTAAAAGAATTTTCATGCAATTTTGCATATTGTCTTTTAAATTTGTTATATAAACTATTTAATATATACAAATCACTCTTTATTTTTCATATTTTGATATAAGAAGATAGAGGGTCTGACCAGAAAACTGGAGGGCATGATTCTATAACAGAAAGTTTAACGTTTATAGAATTATGCCTTTTTGTCCCGCATTAACGGTCAGTAAGATTCCCACCTCAAAATTCAGCTAGAGCAAAGAAGTTAGGTGGGAAATCAACTGCCCGTAAATGCCCGATTGGTGTGGGCTAATAATCAGTGGAGATGGACAAACTCCCCACTGATTAACGTTTCACTGTATATAGGGAGGGTAGAAAGGAGAGCTTTTGATTTAAATGCACTTATTTATCTGAATTTTAAGTTTTATAAAAGGAGAGAAATAGAATGAGAAGAAAAGCGCCATTTAAAGTGTTATCATCATTAGCAATTGCGGCAATTATCGGATGCACATCTGTAATGAGTGCTCCGCTAGCATACGCAGAAACGCCAGCAAAAGAGAAAGACAATGTATCTACAACACCAATTGATTACAATTTAATTCAAGAAGATCGTTTAGCGGAAGCGCTGAAGGAAAGAGGAACAATAAATCCAGCATCTTCTAAAGAAGAAACGAAAAAAGCTGTAGAAAAGTATATTGAAAAGAAACAAGGCGATCAGGCAAATAAAGAAATTCTTCCAGCGGATACTGCTAAAGAGGCATCTGATTTCGTGAAAAAAGTAAAAGAGAAGAAAATGGAGGAAAAGGAGAAAGTAAAGAAACCTGAAAAAAATGTGAGTCCTGAGCAAAAACCAGAACCAAATAAAAAGCAATTGAATGGACAAGTCCCAACTTCTAAAGCAAAGCAAGCGCCTTATAAGGGATCTATTCGAACTGATAAAGTATTAGTATTACTCGTTGAATTTAGTGATTATAAACATAATAATATTGATCAAACACCAGGGTATATGTATTCGAATGACTTTAGTAGAGAGCATTATCAAAAAATGTTATTTGGTAATGAACCGTACACGTTATTTGATGGTTCGAAAGTAAAAACATTTAAACAATATTATGAAGAGCAATCTGGTGGTAGTTATACGACAGATGGATATGTAACGGAATGGCTAACTGTTCCAGGAAAAGCGTCTGACTACGGTGCTGATGGTAGTAGTGGTCACGATAATAAAGGACCAAAAGGGGCACGTGATTTAGTGAAAGAAGCTTTACATGCAGCCGCTGAGAAAGGGTTAGATTTATCTCAATTTGATCAATTTGATAGATATGATACAAATGGTGATGGAAATCAAAATGAACCTGATGGTGTAATTGATCATTTAATGGTAATCCATGCTGGTGTCGGTCAAGAAGCTGGTGGCGGTAAATTAGGCGATGATGCAATTTGGTCACATCGTTCAAAATTAGCAATAGATCCAGTAGCGGTTGAAGGTACAAAATCAAAGGTAGATTACTTTGGTGGAAAAGTAGCGGCGCATGATTATACAATTGAACCAGAAGATGGAGCAGTAGGTGTATTTGCGCATGAATTTGGACATGATCTTGGCTTACCAGATGAATATGATACGAAATATACTGGAACTGGTTCACCTGTCGAAGCGTGGTCATTAATGAGTGGAGGTAGTTGGACAGGGAAAATTGCAGGAACAGAGCCAACTAGTTTCTCACCACAAAATAAAGACTTCTTACAAAAGAATATGGGTGGCAACTGGGCAAAAATTTTAGAAGTAGATTACGATAAAATTAAGCGTGGAGTAGGAGTTCCTACATATATTGATCAAAGTGTTACGAAATCCAATCGTCCAGGCGTTGTACGTGTTAACTTACCAGGTAAAAGTGTTGAAACGATTAAACCGGAGTTTGGAAAGCATGCATATTATAGTACAAGAGGAGATGATATACATACAACACTAGAGACACCATTCTTTGATTTAACCAAAGGAACAAATGCAAAATTCGATTATAAAGCAAATTATGAGTTAGAAGCAGAGTGCGATTTTGTCGAAGTGCATGCAGTAACAGAAGATGGAACGAAAACATTAATTGATAGACTTGGAGAAAAAGTAGTCCAAGAAGATAAAGATACAACAGATGGAAAATGGATGGATAAATCATATGATTTAAGTCAATTTAAAGGGAAAAAAGTGAAACTGCAATTCGATTATATTACAGATCCAGCTGTAACATATAAAGGTTTCGCGATGGATAATGTAAATGTAACTGTTGATGGACAAGTTGTATTTTCTGATGATACAGAAGGACAGGCTAAAATGAATTTAAATGGTTTTGTTGTTTCTGATGGGACAGAAAAGAAAGCTCATTATTACTACTTAGAGTGGAGAAACTATGCGGGATCAGATAATGGATTAAAAGCAGGAAAAGGTCCAGTGTATAATACAGGTCTTGTCGTTTGGTATGCAGATGATAGCTTCAAAGATAACTGGGTTGGGGTGCATCCAGGTGAAGGATTCCTTGGTGTTGTGGATTCGCATCCAGAGGCATTTGTTGGCAATTTAAACGGAAGACCAACTTACGGTAATACAGGTATGCAAATTGCAGATGCTGCATTTTCATTTGATCAAACACCAGCATGGAGTGCAAATTCATTAACACGTGGACAGTTTAACTATTCTGGATTACAAGGTGTTACAACATTTGATGATTCAAAAGTATATAGTAACAAACAAATTGCAGATGCAGGAAGAAAAGTTCCAAACCTTGGGCTTAAATTTCAAGTTGTTGGACAAGCGGATGATAAGTCTGCAGGTGCTGTTTGGATTAAGCGTTAATAAAATGGAACTTTAATCAGTCGGAGGTGTTCATCCCCAATGATTATTAGCACACACTTCCTCGTATTCGTCGAATTTCGAGGCGGGATTCTTACTGTCCGCCAATAGCGAGATAAAATAAAAGCACATTCTTCATTCGAAGGATGTGCTTTTTCTTTGTACATTAAGGTATTAATTTATCTATGTGTAGTGTATCAAATTATGTGGGGAAAAGAAGTATTTCCGAGGAAATTGTCGAAAGGATTTCTTTGTTTTTTATGAGAATTGACTCGAAGAACTTTCAGTATATCGGATGGGAATTAATTATTTTAATATGGTAAATGTTCTAATTGGAAAAAAAGTAAATACATATTTTTCAAGGTTTTACTAATTTAAGGTGTCAAAATTTAATTATTTAAAAAAAATAAAATTATATATTGCTTTTAGTTTTTGTTTTAAGTAAAATTCATAGGGAATTAATAAGATAATAGTTTAGTAGTTTAATGTAATATTCTTTCGGAAAAAGAAAAGTAGCACGTAGTAAATTTTTAATTTGTAAGTAAAGGGAGAGTAAAGTAATTGAAAGCATGGAAAAATGTATCGTTTGTTATGAAAAGTAGTATCTTTTTATTATGTTTAACTTGTATGTTTTTTATTGTGCCAAGTACAAATGCGAGTGCAGAAACAGTTAAAATTTATCTAGATCCAGGGCATGGGGGAACAGATACAGGTGCTATTGGAAATGGTTTGAAAGAGAAGGATTTAACATTAGATATTGCTTTGCGAATTCGTAATATTTTAAATTCTGAGTATACAGGTCATGAGATTAGAATGAGCCGTACAAGTGATGTGTATCCTACATTAGCACAAAGAACGAATGATGCTAATCAGTGGGGAGCAAACTTCTTCTTATCTGTGCATATCAATAGTGGTGGAGGAACAGGCTATGAGGATTACAGTTATCCGAATGTAGGTGCTCCTACTACAACGTATCACCAATTGATTCATCAAGAAATTATGAAAACAACTGATTTTGTTGATCGAGGAATGAAAACAAGTAATTTTCATGTGTTAAGAGAGACAAATATGCCTGCAATATTGACTGAAAATGGATTTATTGATCGAGCTGAGGATGCTGCAAAGCTTGCCAATGCGGATTTCAGAGAGCAGCTTGCAAGAGGACATGTAAATGGATTAGTAAAATCATTTAATTTACAAAAGAAAACATTCTTACTTCGTGTAAAGGCACCTGAATTATACTATTATAACCAACCTGATTGGAATGCAAAAGCAGGGACTGTGAAACAGGGAGATGTGTTTACTGTTGTAGAAACATTAACTGTGAATGGTTCGAAAATGTATAAATTAAAATCTGGAAATTATATAACTGCGAATCCAGCATATGTTGAAATTATAAATTAAAAGGCTATACATAGAAAGACAATGATGGAATTAACCCATCATTGTCTTTTTTACTTTGCTTTTTTCTTTACTTTTTATTTTGCTTCTTACATAAATCATTCCAGCGAATGTTAATAAGAATGCAGTTCCGATAACGAAGCTGACGCTAGGGGATGCCCCGATTGCACCAACTGTAAAGGATCCAGCAACAACTCCTAATGAGAAGAAAGCATAAAACAATCCGAATGCTTTTCCTCGCTTATCATCTGTCGTATTTTCAACAAGTAATGCATTTATCGATGGGAAAAGGATAGCGAATCCAATGCCATAAATCATCATAACGATAAAGAGCATACCTTTTGTTGCGAATAATCCAAGTAAAGATAACGCGAATGCCATTACTGCAATACCAATTAGCATGAGTTTTGAACGATTAAATCGATCATAAATACGGTTTGTTGGCAGCAAGAAGAAGAGGATGGCGGTAATGCCGAATACACTTAACATCATGCCTGTTGTAGATGCTTTAAGTGCTAATGCCTCAACTTTCACTGGTAGCATATAAGTGACAATTCCTTGTGAAAACATTAGCGTGAAAGCACCAATATATGCTTGCAATAACGGTTCTGATTTCAATAGTTCAATCATATCCTCTTTGTTCATCATTTGTGTTCTTGAAGTATCTTTTCTTGATACGTTATTTGGTAAGAAGAATAGAGATACGATTGTACCAAGGACCATTAAAATAGAAATGGTAATGAACACCCATTCTATACCAGCAGTTGCTTTCATAATTCCACTGAAAGCCGGTCCTACAATTGCCGCTGTTCCAACAGCAGCACCAGATAGAGCCATTGCCTTACCTTGTCTTGCTGAATTTGTTTGTTTTGATAAAAACGTAAAGGCAGCAGGAATTAAAAATCCGTCACTAAAGCCGTGCATAAAGCGCACAACTAATAGTTGTTCACCACTTTGAACAACGGTGTATAACAAGACTATGAAACTCGTAAGTCCCATGCTTATATAAAGTATTTTTTTTGCACCAAATTTATCGACAGCAGCGCCAGCAATAATATTACCGATCATATTAGCGAATGAGTACATACCGACAACTAGCCCAATAATAAGGGGAGATCCTCCAAGACTTTGAGCGAACGTACTCATAATAGGTAATTGTGAAAATGTATCTAGAAACGCTACGATAACAATAAAGTAAATAAAATATTTCAAGCGATATTCACCTCTCCTATGCTATTATGGCATAATGCTAATTTCAACCGCAATGAAATTAGCATTCACAGATGTGGAAAAAAGTACAAAGTGACAAAATATTGAACGTTATTTGTTAAAATTTAGTGGAAATGAGATTGTTTTTTTGAAATATATGGATAGAAGTATTATAATAGATTTGTAAACTTCACCAGGTTAAGTATATACGTAGAGAGGGATGTATAAAATGAAAGCATTACTTTGGCATAATCAACGCGATGTACGAGTAGAAGAAGTACCAGAACCAACTGTAAGACCAGGAGCAGTTAAGATTAAAGTGAAATGGTGTGGTATCTGCGGAACAGACTTGCATGAATATTTAGCAGGACCTATTTTTATTCCAACAGAAGAGCACCCATTAACACACGTAAAAGCACCGGTTATTTTAGGTCATGAGTTTAGTGGTGAGGTAGTTGAAATCGGTGAAGGCGTTACTTCTCATAAAGTGGGAGATCGCGTCGTTGTAGAACCAATTTATTCTTGTGGTAAATGTGAAGCTTGTAAACATGGACATTACAATGTTTGTGAACAACTTGTTTTCCACGGTCTTGGCGGAGACGGCGGCGGTTTCTCTGAATATACAGTAGTACCAGAAGATATGGTCCACCATATTCCTGATGAAATGACGTATGAACAAGGTGCACTTGTAGAACCAGCAGCGGTAGCAGTTCATGCAGTACGTCAAAGTAAATTAAAAGAAGGGGAAGCTGTAGCAGTATTTGGTTGTGGTCCAATTGGACTTCTTGTCATTCAAGCAGCTAAAGCAGCGGGAGCAACTCCTGTGATTGCAGTAGAACTTTCTAAAGAACGTCAAGAGTTAGCAAAATTAGCAGGTGCGGATTATGTATTAAATCCAGCTACTCAAGATGTACTAGCAGAAATTCGTAACTTAACAAATGGTTTAGGTGTAAATGTGAGCTTTGAAGTAACAGGTGTCGAAGTAGTACTTCGTCAAGCGATTGAAAGTACAAGCTTTGAAGGACAAACTGTAATTGTTAGTGTGTGGGAAAAAGATGCGACAATTACGCCAAACAACCTTGTACTAAAAGAAAAAGAAGTTATCGGTATTCTTGGATACCGTCATATCTTCCCAGCTGTTATTAAATTAATTAGCTCTGGCCAAATTCAAGCAGAGAAATTAATTACGAAAAAAATCACAGTGGATCAAGTTGTTGAAGAAGGATTTGAAGCACTTGTAAAAGATAAAACGCAAGTGAAAATTCTTGTTTCACCTAAATAATAGAGAATAGTAAAAAGTAGCTCTTTTCTAGAAATAGAAGAGGGCTACTTTTTTTCTATACAGAAAGGTGATAGACTTTCCTTTAACTACAGGTATTTTGTTTGGAAGGGGAAGTCTAATGCTTTCATTTATGTTGACATTGAAACGAATGCTAAAAGCTTGTTTACGAGCGTGGAAAGATAAAGAATTTCAAGTATTATTCGTATTAACATTTTTAACATTAACATCTGGTACGATTTTTTATAGTACAGTTGAAGGATTACGTCCTCTTGACGCTTTATATTTTAGTGTGGTCACGTTGACGACTGTCGGTGATGGGAATTTTAGTCCGCAAACTGATTTCGGAAAGGTATTTACAATCTTATATATCTTTATTGGGATTGGATTAGTGTTTGGATTTATTCATAAGTTGGCAGTTAATGTACAACTGCCAAGTATATTATCGAATAGAAAAAAAGAGTAAAGCATGTGGATGCTTTACTCTTTTTTTACATTAGTTTAGACAATCATTCGTAGTAGCTTAACAATACTTTATTACAATATAAGTGCATTCATTCATTATATTCACTATGTATAAAGTTATAATGATATGAACATTTGCATATTTTAATTTATTGATAGAAATTTCATGAAAGGTGGGATATTCTAGTCATAGGTTAACCGGACGATATCATAGGATCCTAACAAAAAGTTTACAATAATTCAATTATAAAATGGAGGATTTCAGATGAAAAAGAAAGTACTTGCTTTAGCAGCAGCTATTACATTAGTAGCGCCGTTACAAAGTGTTGCATTTGCTCATGAAAACGATGGGGGAAGTAAAATAAAAATAGTTCATCGCTGGTCTGCTGAAGATAAACATAAAGAAGGCGTAAACTCTCATTTATGGATTGTAAACCGCGCCATTGATATTATGTCTCGCAATACAACACTTGTAAAACAAGATCGAGTTGCACAATTAAATGAATGGCGTACGGAATTAGAAAATGGTATTTATGCTGCTGACTATGAAAATCCTTATTATGATAATAGCACATTTGCTTCACATTTCTATGATCCAGACAATGGAAAAACATATATTCCATTTGCAAAGCAGGCAAAAGAAACTGGCGCTAAATATTTTAAATTAGCTGGTGAATCATATAAAAATAAAGATATGAAACAAGCATTCTTCTATTTAGGATTATCTCTTCATTATTTAGGAGATGTAAACCAACCGATGCATGCGGCAAACTTTACAAATCTTTCGTACCCACAAGGATTCCATTCTAAATATGAAAACTTTGTAGATACGATAAAAGATAATTATAAAGTAACGGATGGAAATGGATATTGGAACTGGAAAGGTACAAATCCAGAAGAGTGGATTCACGGAGCGGCAGTAGCAGCGAAACAAGATTACGCTGGCATTGTAAATGATAATACGAAAGATTGGTTCGTAAAAGCAGCTGTATCACAAGAATATGCAGATAAATGGCGCGCTGAAGTTACACCAATGACAGGTAAGCGATTAATGGATGCACAACGTGTTACTGCCGGATACATTCAGCTTTGGTTTGATACGTACGGAGATCGTTAAGTATTAAAAAAAGGTCAAATCTCACAATAGAGTATTTGGCCTTTTTATAACTAATACATGGAGGTATGAAACGTGAAAGGAAAATTGCTAAAAGGTGTACTTAGCTTTGGGATTGGTTTAGGAGTTTTATACGGAGGATCTTCAGCTCAAGCAGAAACGTCTACAAATCAAAATAATACTTTGAAAGTGATGACACATAATGTGTACATGCTATCAACAAATTTATATCCGAACTGGGGACAAAGTGAGCGTGCTGATTTAATTGGGGCGGCAGATTATATAAAGAATCAAGACGTTGTTATATTAAATGAAGTGTTTGATAATAGCGCATCAGATCGTTTGTTAGGGAATTTGAAGAAAGAATATCCAAATCAAACAGCGGTATTAGGTCGTAGTAACGGAAATGAATGGGATAAAACGTTAGGTAGCTATTCATCTTCAACTCCTGAAGATGGGGGCGTTGCAATCGTGAGTAAATGGCCGATTGTTGAAAAGATTCAATATGTATTTGCAAAAGGATGCGGGCCAGATAATTTATCGAATAAAGGATTTGTATACACGAAAATTAAGAAAAATGATCGTTTCGTTCATGTAATCGGGACGCATTTGCAGGCTGAAGATAGTATGTGCGGAAAAACTTCACCTGCATCTGTACGTACAAATCAGTTAAAAGAAATTCAAGACTTTATTAAAAATAAGAATATACCAAATGACGAGTACGTCCTATTTGGTGGTGATATGAACGTGAATAAAATAAATGCAGAGAACAATAGTGACTCAGAGTACGCATCCATGTTCAAAACATTGCACGCTTCTATTCCATCTTATACAGGACATACAGCAACTTGGGATGCGACGACAAACAGTATAGCAAAATATAATTTCCCTGATAGCCCTGCCGAGTATTTAGATTATATTATCGCAAGTAAAGACCATGCGAATCCGTCATTTATAGAGAATAAAGTATTACAACCGAAATCTCCACAGTGGACTGTTACATCATGGCTTAAAAAATATACATATAATGATTACTCTGATCATTATCCAGTAGAGGCAACTATTTCTATGAAATAGTCCTAAAAAAGTTTCTTCTTAATAGGAAGAAACTTTTTTATTTTGTAGAGGAAATTTCAACTTTCTTTCCAATATGTATAAGACATATTGAAAAGAGGAGAGAAAAATGTGGATCGAGGAATTTTTAAAGAGGTTCCATTACCGTGTGCATTTTTGGATGAAGTGGCTTTAGATAGAAATATTCAATCGATTATAGAATTAAGTGGGAATAAGAAGATTCGTATAGCGAGTAAATCGTTACGTTCTGTTCCAGTTATGCAAAAGATTTTAGCTACAAATGATCGATTTCAAGGTATTATGTGTTTTTCACCTAGAGAGGCTTTGTTTTTAATTGAACAAGGATTCAATGATTTATTGCTTGGGTATCCTGCTTATGATAAAAGAGCTTTACATGAAATTAGTTTGCTAACAAAGCAAGGCCTCATTATAACTTGTATGGTGGATTGTGAAGACCATATTGTTTATCTAGAAAAAATTGCTGAGGAGTCTAAAGGGTGTTTTCGTGTTTGTTTGGATATTGATATGAGTAGTCATTTTTTTCAATTTCATTTTGGGGTCAAAAGATCACCAGTAAAAGATGTGCAAAGTACTTTGAAAATAGTGAGAAGGGTAAAAGAATCATCATGTTTAATACTAGATGGTGTAATGGGATATGAAGCCCAAATTGCTGGGGTAGGAGATCACATACCTAATCAAAGAGTGAAAAGTAAAGTAATTTCGTATTTAAAGAAGAAGTCAGTGTTAGAAGTTAAAGAAAGAAGAGGACATATCGTAAAAGAAATACAAAACCTAGGTATTGAACTAAGGTTTGTAAATGGGGGAGGCACAGGAAGTATAAAAACAACTGAGCAAGATAATTCAGTTTCAGAGATTACAATAGGTTCTGCTTTTTATGCCCCGAAGCTGTTCGATTATTATAAAGAGGTGCAATTTCATCCAGCTGTCGGATTTGCTTTACCAGTTGTGCGTAAACCAGCCCTGTTTATTTACACTTGTTTAGGTGGTGGATATATTGCCTCAGGTGCAATTGGGAAAGATAAAGAACCTGAGATTTGGAGACCAAATGGTGCCAAACTATTAGCTTTAGAAGGCGCTGGCGAAGTGCAAACACCGATTTTTTATAACGGTGAGGAACGAGTAGAGATAGGAGATTCTATCTTGTTTCGCCATAGTAAAGCTGGAGAGTTATGTGAGCGTTTTCCTTTTTTATATCGTGTGAAAGAAGGAGAGATTGTTGGGGAGTATTCAACATATCGGGGGGATGGCCAATGCTTTCTATAAAGGGACAAAAATGGAGAAATTGGACAGGGAATGTAGAAGGAACGCCGCATTATACGATGTATCCAGAAAGTATACAAGATGTAGTAGAAGTTGTAGGGCTTGCTCGAAAAAAAGGGAAGAAAATTCGTGTTGTCGGTTCAGGACACTCGTTTACACCTCTTGTGCAAACAGAAGAAATTTTAGTTTCTTTAGATGAATTGAAAGGTATTTTGGATATGGATGCAGAGAAGATGGTTGCCGAAGTATGGGCAGGAACAAAGTTACATGATTTAGGGAAGTTACTTGAAGAAAAAGGTTATGCACAAGAAAATTTAGGGGATATTGATTTGCAATCGATTGCAGGAGCGATTAGTACAGGGACTCATGGAACGGGTATTACCTTTGGAAGTTTATCAACACAAGTTATAGAGATTACCGCAGTTTTATCTACAGGCGAGAGTATAGTTTGTTCGGAAACTGAGAATGTGGAATATTGGAGAGCCTTTCAGTTGTCGCTTGGAATGTTAGGTATCATTGTAAAAATAAAATTGAAGGTTATTCCAGCCTATTCACTCGTTTATAAAAGTGAAAAACAGTCATTATCTACTGTAATGAACAAGCTAGAAGAATATAAGAAGAATCGCCATTTTGAATTTTTTGTTTTTCCTTATTCAGATGAAGTACAAGTGAAATTTACAAATGAAACAACGGGTAAAAAAAGTGACTTGAAATGGCATAAACTAAAGGTAGAGTTGCTTGAAAATAAGATGTTCTCTTTGTTATCTAAAGGATGTAAATGGTTTCCTTCTATAAGTAAAGGAGTAAGTCGATTATCGGCTAAAGCTGTACCGAATACAAAGATAGTTGGTCCGAGTTATGAAGTATTTGCTACGTCGCGTGCGGTTCCATTTTATGAAATGGAGTATAGTGTTCCTTCAAATTATATGCGGGCCGTTGTAGAAGAAATTTCAAACCTTATTGAAAAGAAAAAGTATAAAGTGCACTTCCCAATTGAATGTCGTTATGTGAAAAGTGATGATATATGGCTCAGTCCAGCGTACGGAAGGGATTCAGCGTATATTGCCGTTCATATGTATAAAGGTATGAAGTATGCTGCTTATTTTGGTGAGGTGGAGAAAATTTTTCTAAAGTATGAAGGGCGCCCGCATTGGGGGAAAATGCATACGTTAACGTACGAAAAATTACAAAATATATATCCAGAAATGCATTCGTTTCTAAAGGCGAGGAAGTTACTAGATGAAGCAGAAATGTTTTCAAACCTTTACACAGAAAAATTATTTACGATTATGAAAAAAAGCTGACAAAGTATTACTTGTCAGCTTTTTTTAGTATGATCGCATTTCTTGTTTGACTAATACGCTCGTAAAATAGTAATTTATCACGACTAAATACATGCAATAAAACATGAATAATAAATAGACCGTTAATTACAAATTGGAATAATAGTATAACTAGTAATACTAAAGGCTCTGTATGATTTAAGATAGAGCTACTCGAAAGAATATAATTGATTCCGCCTAAAATGAAATAGAATATCCCGTAACGAATGAATAATTCTTTTAGTGTAATACGCTCAGCTTGTCCTTTAATATAAATTCGAAGCAACGCTTTTCCTATTGTTCTTCCATTCGTAAAGTATGGAATGATAATAAAGTAAATTAAGATTGAACATGTAATGAAAAGGAGTTCGTATACATTTGTATAAGATTGGATGTTAGCAATAAATAGTGAATTTCCTTTATTTTTAATGAAAGGTACAACGATAGATAAGAAAATCCAATCAATTTGCATAGCGATGAGACGACGAATAAATCCAACTGGTTTCGTTTCTAAATCAATATGAATATCTAATTCACTTGTTTTCGGAAGGAAGTACGTAAATATTGGTGCAATGATAAAACCAATTACGCCGCCTAGCGTGTTTAAAAACAAATCGTCAATATCAAATAAGCGATAGGCACAATTATAAATACCATATAATCCAGTTACTTGTGTTAACTCAAAGAACAGTGAAAGGCAAAAAGAAATGCACACTGTTTGTAAGAAGCTACGTCGGAAGTAATAACGTAAGTACATACCGAACGGAACGGTTAGTAGAACGTTAAAAGCAACTTGTAAAAACGCAGATTCCTTTAATAAATAGAAGTACGTAGCTGGCTTCGTTAAAATCGCCGAGGTATGATTACTAATCTCTTGTATGAAATAAAATGGCGAGAGTTGCATATGTTGCGTATTAGCCGGTTGTAGGCTACAAGTATCATACGTTTGTGGTAACGGCAAAATCACAAGGAAATAGGCATTTAATAAGTAAAGTAATAATGAATATAAAATAAATGAACGCCATTTATTCAAATAACCGTATTTACGATAATTAAATATTAAAAAAGGGATTAATAGAAACATTGCTAAAATAGGAAATAAAATAAATGCTGTTTTTATTGGAAATAAATATGCAGTCAAAATGAAGCTCCTTTCAATGAAAATTCGTTTATCATTATAACGTTAAAAGAACCTTAAAACAAAATTAAAATATTTCGAAATAGAAAAAATTTCAAATTTAAACGGGGTTAAGTTATACTAAATTTAATATAAGGATATTGTGATTATTATAAGTTGAGAGAGGGTACAAGATATGCGATATGAGCTTTTTTCTGTAAGTGGGGATCATATTACAACTTTTGAAAGTACATGGCGTTTTCAGGAGGGAGAACAGATTTTTGTTCATGATGATCAAACAAAACGAAATTTTATTATTATCCGCCTAACGCATGATGTATTTCAACAAAATAAACATGTTATTCGTTTGTATTGTCAAGAAAAGAAAGTATACGCATAAAAGGGGCCCCTCTGACTGTACAAAAAGGTAAGAGGGGTTTTATCATTATAAAGATATAAAAAAGCGAGTCATCCTAGTTTAATAGAATGACTCGTTTTTCGATTTGTAAGTTGAACTTTATAAGAAAATAAGAGTAAGTACACCTACGATAATACAATAGAAAGAGAAATATTTTAAATTTCCTTTTGCCATAATGTTCATAAACCATTTTAATGAAATATACGTCATGATAAATGTTGCGATAAACGCAACGATATATGGCACGAATAATGTGTCTAGATTTGGATCTTTTGCAATGTCTGTAATACTTAGTAATAAACCACCTAAGCTAACAGGGATATATAGTAAGAATGAGAAACGAAGAGCTGTTTCTTGCTTCATACCAAGTAACATCGCTGCGACGATTGTTGCACCTGATCGGCTTATTCCAGGAATTAGTGCGCAAGCTTGTGCTAATCCGACAATGATTGCATCTTTCATAGAAAGATCACCATCATTTTTACGTCCACGCAAGTTTCTAATAATCCAAAGGCCGACAGCGGTAATAAGAAGGGAAATCCCAACCATTTTCACACCTTTTAAGTACTGGTCGATGTAATCTTTAAATAAAACACCGATAACACCTGCTGGAATGGTCGCAATAACAAGGTAAATAATAAAGAAGAAATCTGATTTTGCGTCCTCTGCTCTTGTAAAGATATAAGATAGACCATTCTTCGTTAGACGAATTAAATCATTTCTATAAATAAGTAATACAGCTAATAATGAAGCTGAATTAACAAGTAGTTCGAAGCTGAACCCTTCTATTTTTAGTCCTAGCAAATGTTGTGCTAAAACGAGGTGACCACTTGAAGAAATCGGAATTGGTTCTGTTAGCCCTTGGAACAGACCGAGAATTAAATATTTTAAAATGTAGTGAAATTGTTCCATAATAACCTCCTTGTTTATTAGTCGAAAGAAACAACTTGTCCATTATAACAAAGATATGGATGAATATTGAAAAGAAATAAAAATTCGAAATATAATAAAACCCCCTTATAGCGCTATAAGGGGGTTTTATTATTAATGAGAAGCCGCTGTTTCTTGGAGACCTTTAGTCAATTGAACATCGACTTTTTCGGCATCATGAATATGGTTCATAATAGTAGTATTTAATTTTTGGAACATTTGTTGTGTATTAGCGAATTCACGTAATATATCATCATTACAAGATTTTTGGTTTTCGATAGCTTTAATAACATTTGTAGCACCATTTTGTAACGTTTGAATCATAATTAAAATATTTTCAATTCTAGCGTTTGTGTCGGCACTCATTTCTACACCTTCATCAACTAAATGTAAATTATCTTTCGTGTTATCATATGCTTTTTCAATTTCTTCTTGAATTTTTTTCGTTAAGTTTCCGATGTTTTTTGTACTTTCTGCCGTGCTTTCTGCTAGTTTTCTTACTTCATTGGCAACGACAGCGAATCCTTTACCGTGTTCTCCAGCACGCGCAGCTTCAATACTTGCATTTAAAGCAAGTAAATTTGTTTGTGCTGCAATGTTTTGGATGACCTCTACAATTTGCTCGATTTCTTTTGAGCGTTCGCTTA
Source organism: Bacillus sp. AY3-1 (assembly GCF_008368785.1). Lineage (NCBI taxonomy): Bacteria > Bacillati > Bacillota > Bacilli > Caryophanales > Bacillaceae > Bacillus > Bacillus sp. AY3-1. The sequence continues at coordinate 124,648 of NZ_QORZ01000004.1, forward strand.
AATGATTCATACTGTTAGACGTACGCTGCGATTGTTCACCTAATTTGTTAATTACAATAAGTAAACGGTGAACAGATTCTTTTCCCTCATTAGAACAGTCAATAATTTCTTCAATTGATTGAATTAAGCTTTGTTCTTTTTGTAACATTTCGTTATTCAATTCATTGGAATGTGTAGTACGCGTTGAAACATTTTCGAAACATGAGTTTAATTGTTGAACTAAATTTTGAAGTGTATGGTGTTGATTATTTACAAGTTGATGCTCTTGAACGACGCTTTGCACACGGTCGTGAATAGAAGAAATGATTTCTTGTTTTTCAATATCTTTTTGTTTTAATTCTGCTTCTAATTCCTGTATACGATTTTCTAATTGATCAATTTTATGTTGGAGTGATTTCTTTTGAGTAAACATATATTTATTTCAACCGCCTTTAGAAGTTATATTTTCTCTATATTTGGATTTTAGCATCTTTTATAATTTTTAAATATAGGAATTGTTAAATATTTAAGAATCTATTACATTTTATGCATAATTCCCTTTTTTTCGTCATGAAAAATAAACTGTATTTAATGGTATTGTAAACAAACTGTAAAATAAATCATGTATAACTGTATAAGAAGGGAGTCGGATTATGAACTATTTTAAGCGAATCAGTAGTCTAGTATTAGCAGGCATTATTGGTCTTTCTAGTACAGTCGCTGTAAAAGCAGAGTCAAACGACGAGAAACTTAACAACATGCAACAGCAATTGCAGCAAAACGATGCAGATATGCAAAAGAAAGAGCAAGAGAAGCAAGCTGTTAGTAAAGAAATTCAAGGTATCGAAAACGAACTACATAATTTAAATAATACAATTGCAAAAAATAAAGAGGATCAAGCTGCTATTCAACGTAAAATCGATGAAACACATAAGCAGATTGAGCAAAAAAAGAATGAAATTGTCGTTTTAGAGGATAAAGTCCTTGCTCGTAAGGATATTATGAGAAAACGTATGGTTTCTGTTCAAAACAGTTCAAATACAAGTTTAGTAGTAGAAGTTGTAGTAGAGTCAAAAAACTTTGCAGATTTCTTACAACGTATGAACGCAGTTTCTACTATTCTAGAAGCAGATAAAGAAATTTTACGTCTACAAGAACAAGATCTTCGTCAAATTGAAGAAGATAAGAAAACAATTGATGAAAAAGAAGCATCTTTAGTAGTAGACAAACAAAAATTAGCAAAAGCACAAGCTGAGTTGCAAGATAACTTGAAAAAGCGTCAAGATAACTTACAAACAGTTCAAGCTAAATATAATGCGGTTGCAAGCCAACTTAATTTAGCAGCAGACGAAAAAGCTAAAATCGAATCAAATATGAAAGCAGTTCAAGAAACAATTGCTCGTGAGCAAGAAGCAGCAAGAATTGCTGCAGAAGAGCGTGCAAAAGCAGAAGCAGCTGCAAAGGCTGAGCAAGAAGCTTTAGCTAAGGCACAGGCTGAAATTGCTGAAAAACAAAAGCAAGAAAAAGCTAGTAAACCAGCTGAACCTGTAGCGAAAAATACAGTAACAGAGTCTAAACCTGATACGAAACCAGCTCAAGGTGGAAAAGAATTTTACGTAACAGCAACTGCTTATACAGCTGATCCATCTGAAAACGGCTATAAACCGGGTGAAACTGTAAAATCTAGGTTAGGACATAATTTAACTGCAAATCCAAACATGAAATTAATTGCTGTAGATCCATCTGTTATCCCACTAGGTTCTACTGTATATGTAGAAGGATATGGAACAGCAATTGCTGGAGATACTGGTAGTGCAATAAAAGGGCATATCATTGATCTATTAATGCCAAACTCAGCTCAAGCTAATGAGTGGGGTAGAAGAACAGTTAAAGTTAAAATTTTAAATTAATATGTAATCCAACTTTACAATACGTAAAGTTGGATTTTTTTATAAAAATAATGTTAAGTTAAGTTTACATTTTGTTAAGGAAAGCATACAATGAAATTGAGAGGTGGTAAAATTGACCATTTTAAATAGAGTGAAGGAGTTAAGAGCTCGCTTTAATTTTTCCCAAAGTGTATTAGCAGAAAAGGTTGGAGTGACGAGACAAACAATCGCTGCAATTGAAAAAGGTGATTATGTTCCTTCTTTGTTATTAGCGTTGACGATTTGCGATGTATTCCAGTTAAAGATGGAAGATGTGTTTGTTTTAAATAAGGAGGGGAAAGAGGATGAATAGACTCGTATTTTCTTATATGCTAAATGTACTTTTAATAGTATTAGCAGGTTGGGCGTTTATTGAGTTGTATTATTTTACTATTGAAGTCGCTAATTTTATTCAAACGGAGAGAGTACCATCTGAAATTTCACTGAGTTTAATGCCGCTAGGATTACTTTTAATATTTGGTATTGTATCGACTGTTCTTTATAAAATTCAAAAGAAAAAATATAAAGAGCTCTCGTATTGGATGTTTCCACTATTATTTCCTCAAGAGGATGAGCGAGAAAAGGCAATTACAGAAAAGGCTTGTCGTACTACATTTATGTCACTATGGTATGTGTTACCTTGTGCGGTTGGTTTTTTAACTCTTTCTCCAATTGCTAATCTATATGTTCCTGCATATCCAATATATATTGCATTTAGTATTTTCTTTATTCAAATGACGATTTTTCACGTATCCTTATATCGAAATAAAATCGCTTAAAAATAAACCTTCTTGCACGTGCGAGAAGGTTTATTTCTAGCTTACACTTGTACATATAGCAATATTATCTTATCATTTTATATAGAGTAAGATTTTGTAAGGGAAAGGAATTGTATATGAATAAGCAAAGAATTTATAGTATAGTAGCAATCCTTCTATTTGTTGTAGGTGGTGTGTTAATCGGAAAGCCATTTTATGATGGATATCAGGCTGAAAAGAAACAGACTGAAAATGTACAGGCTGTTCAAAAAATGGATTATGAAAAACATGAGACGGCATTTGTAGATGCTTCGAAAATTGATCAACCAGACTTGGCAGAAGTAGCGAGTGCATCATTAGATAAGAAACAAGTAATTGGTCGTATTTCGATCCCGAGTGTTTCATTAGAACTTCCTGTTTTAAAATCTTCTACTGAGAAAAACCTATTATCAGGTGCAGCAACAGTAAAAGAAAATCAAGTAATGGGAAAAGGGAATTATGCATTAGCAGGACATAACATGTCTAAAAAAGGTGTTTTATTTAGTGATGTAGCCTCTTTAAAAAAAGGCGACAAAATTTATTTGTATGATAATGAAAATGAATATGAATATGCGGTTACTGGTGTATCTGAAGTAACTCCTGATAAATGGGAAGTTGTAGAGGATCATGGGAAAGATGAGATAACGCTTATTACATGTGTATCTGTGAAAGATAATTCTAAACGTTACGTTGTTGCTGGTGATTTAGTAGGAACGAAGGCGAAGAAGTAAAAAAGAAGGTCAACTCTTTAAAGAGTTGACCTTCTTTTTTACTAATGTTGAGAAATAATAGAATATTTTAGTTAGTATTTAAGTATTTTTCTATTTATGTATAATAAAGTTAGAATTCAAGATTTTGGGAGGAACAAGAGTGAAACAACAGGTGAAGAAACTTCTTTTAACAACAAGTGTAGCGTTATTGGTAGCTCCAATTTCAGCCTATGCGCATCCAGGGCGTACAGATGCTAATGGGGGACATACGTGTCGGACAAATTGTGAAAAATGGGGATTACAGTACGGGGAATATCATTATCACAATAAGCCAGCTTCTAGTAGTGGTGCAACGAGTCCAGCTCCTAGCCAAAATGATAATGGTGCTGTAGAAGCCGAAAGACAAGTAGAAGCGCAGCGCAATGCTGAGGCTGAAAAACAACGTGCCGCAGAGGCGCAGCGTAAAGCTGAAGAAGAGAGACAACGTGTAGCGGAGGAACAAAGAAAAGCAGAGGAAGAGAGACAACGTGTAGCTGAAGAGCAAAGAAAAGCAGAAGAGGCACGTAAGCGAGAGGAAGCACAGCGTCAAGCTGATATGGAAAAAGGGCAGCTTGAGGGACAAAAAAGTGGAGAGACTGATTTTAAAGCAGGGCAAAATGATGCGGAATCACATTTAGCTGGAAAATCAGATACATATAAAGAAGCATTCAAAACTGCATATGTTGCATCTTGGTCTTTAGAAGAGCAGAAGAAAACGCATTTTGAAAAAGGAAAAGAGCAAGGTTTAGCACAAGAGACGATGGAAGATAGTCAAATTGCTCCGGAGTTTAAGCCGAACTTTGCAGAAGGTTTCCAAGTAGGGAATAAAGAAAGAACAGAAAACATTGAAAAAGAGCAAGCTGAACTAGGGGAAAAGGCAGGTAAGGAACTAGCCGGAAAGAACCCTGGAAATAGAGAGAAAGATGTGTACGTGAAGGTGTATGAAACAGCTTATGAAAAGGGCTATAAGTCTACAAAAAAAGCAGTAGAAAAGGCTGGCTATAAGTATGCATTTGAAAACTATGATTTGAAAGTTCCTGCTAAGTATGAAAAAAATGAATCGTTAAAGAAATGGTTTATTGAAGGATTTAAATCAAATAAAAAAGCAGCAGAAATTAGAGAAGAAGGATATAAAAAAGGAGACAGTTGGCTTGCATTCTTCTATAAGAATTTTGTGCCAAGTGAATATAAAGAACATAAAGAGCTGTACGAACAAGCGATAGAAAAAGGTAAGAATGCATAAAAAAAGATGAGGGGAATCCCTCATCTTTTTTTAATCCATCCATTTCACTAATCTCTTAGAAATTAATAATAAAACAAAACCTAACACAATTGCTACAGCTCCGATTACTGTAAATACTTCAGCATATCCAAGTGAAGTTGTGAAGCTTGCAAGTTGTCCGCCTAAAATGTTAGCAATTCCTGAGCTTGCTAACCATACTCCCATTAATAAAGAAGCAAGTTTTACTGGGGCAAGTGCACTAACCATTGATAGTCCAACAGGTGATAAGAATAGCTCACCTAACGTATGGAAAAGATACGTAAAGACGATAAATAGTAAGTTTGCTTTTTCTGTAATGTTATGTTCATCACTACCTGTTTTTAATGTAGCGATAACGAGAATGATATAACCGATACCAAGCAAGATCATACCAAGTCCCATTTTAGTTGGGATTTTTAAATCCCCGCGCTTGCGAGTTGCAAGTTTTGCCCATAATGCTGAAATGACTGGAGCAAGTAAAATAATAAATAATGGATTGACCGATTGGAACCAAGATGTTGGAACTTCCCATCCGAACACAGAGCGGTCTACAAATTTGTTTGTATATAATGTTAAAGAGCTACCAGCTTGTTCAAAGCCAGCCCAGAAGAAGACAACGAAGCATGTTAAAATGACGATAACTGCGGTACGTTGTTTTTCTTTTTTTGTTAACGGTGTATCTCCTACTGATGGTTGTCCATCTGTTGTTTGCAAATCACGAGTTGGTTTTTTACCGATATCACCAAGGAAGCGATTTGATAATGTTGTAAATAAAATTTGTCCAATGATCATTCCGATTGAAGCGGCTAAGAAACCGTAACGGAATCCAAAGTGAACAACGCCATCCACTGTTGTTTTGAATAAATTTTCTGATAAAAATCCGCAAACGAGTGGAGCTAAAAATGAACCGACGTTAATACCCATATAGAAAATCGTAAATGCACTATCACGTTTTGGATCGTTCTCTTCGTATAATTCCCCAACCAGTGTAGAGATGTTCGGTTTGAAGAATCCGTTACCGATAATAATAAGCGCTAATCCGAGGTATAGGCCGACTTGGTTTTGCATGGCAAATAGTGTAAGGTTACCGATTGCCATTGTTATACCACCAATTGTGATCGCTTTTCGTCTACCTAGGAACCGGTCTGTTAAGTATCCACCAATCATTGGTGTGAAATAACAGGCTCCAGTGTAAAATCCGTAAATGGAGAGTGCCCACGCAGGACTAAACCCAAGACCACCGCTTACTAAAGCTGTCGTTAAATATAATGTTAATAATCCTCGTAATCCATAGTAACTAAATCTTTCCCACATTTCTGTAAAGAAGAGTAAGTATAAACCTGGAGGATGTTTCTTTTTTCTTTGTTGTTCTCTTTCTAGTTGTATCGTTGATTCCATGTTATTTTCCTCCTGACACAAACAAAAACAAAGTTAATAATTTTGTACATTTAATATTTTACCTTATTAACTATTATAAGTCAATAAAGGTTGATTTTTCAGAAGAAATTGGAAAAGAGGGATAGCTATAGAATGGGTGTTTCTTTTATGTTAGACTATGGACTATGTTTTCTTTGTTAGGAAGCGGATTATTGCACTTTTTTATATGTGAAATTGATTTCATAAAAGATGAAATTAAAGAAGGAGAAACAAATGAAATTGTTACAGAAAAAAGAAATTTTACTGATTAGCCTTATGTTATTCTCGATGTTCTTTGGAGCAGGGAATCTTATATTCCCACCTTTCCTTGGGTATGAAGCAGGAGAACATGTGTGGATTTCATTAATAGGATTTATTATATCAGCAACAGGTCTTCCTATATTGGGTGTTATCGCTATTGCGAAAGCGGGAAGCTTTCAAACGTTAGCGGGTAGGGTTCATTCTTCATTCGCCATTATTTTCCCCTGTATCGTGTATTTATTTATTGGACCAGGTCTTGGTATACCACGTGCAGGAAGTTTAGCTTTTGAAATGGGACCAGGTCAGTTCTTCACAGAATCGGGAAGTGTAGTTTTATTATGTTACACGGTTATTTTCTTTAGTATTGTGTACTGGTTAAGTTTATCACCGTCTAAATTAATGGGGTTGTTCGGAAAAGTTTTAACACCGTTATTATTAGGTATGATTGCCCTTATTTTTATAAAGAGTATGTTTACATCAGTAGGCAGTGTGAAAGAGGCTGCTGGAAACTATGGACAAGCTCCTATGTTCCAAGGCTTTTTAGATGGATATTTAACAATGGATGCACTAGCCGCTTTAATTTTTGGGATTGTTATTGCAAATGCTCTTCGTGCAAAAGGTGTTGAAGATGATAAAGGTTTAGCGAAATATATGAGTATTGCTGGAATTGGTGCAGGACTTTTATTATCTATTATTTACATCATACTTGGATATGTTGGTTCAATTAGCGGTTCGTTAGGTACATTTGATAATGGGGCGAACGTGTTAGCGCAAGTTATGACTACATTATTTGGACAAGGCGGGGTCGTTTTATTAGGTCTTATTTTTACGATCGCGTGTTTATGCGTTTCAATCGGGCTTGTTACATCTTGTAGTCAATTTTTCGCAAGTGCATTTCCGAAAGTAGCGTATAAAGTTTGGGCATTTATATTAAGTTTTGCTAGTATGATTTTAGCTAATTTAGGATTAACGCAAATTTTAAAAGTATCAGTACCGATTCTTGGATTTATTTATCCAGTTGCATTAACACTCATTATTCTAGGGTTATTCCATAAATATATTGGAAAGTATGCATACGTATATGCAGTAACTGTTGTGATTGTAGCGGTATTTAGTGCAATTGATATTTTCAATAAAAATGTGATGATGAATCAGTGGACGCCAATATTGAAATACATTCCGTTTTATACAGAAGGTGTTGGGTGGATTTTTCCAGCTATTATAGGTGTTTGTATAGGCGTTATCGTTAGTGGTGTTCTAAATAAGAATAAATGAGTAAAAAGGTGTTTTCCTATTTCGGAAAATACCTTTCTTTTTTTTGGAAAAATGGTATTGAAAATGAATAGACTAAGAGTATGATAAAGATAATTGGTAATATATAGATTTTGAATGAATGATGAGGGGGGAGCGTATGAAGGAGAATTTAAATAAGAAAATAGAAGCGCTCGAAACGGCAATTGAAACAATTCAAGAAGCGCTTTTTGAATTGAAAGCAAAACAAAAAGAAATAGAAGTAGAAAATGCTCAGCGACATGTTAGTAAAGAAAAGAAAGAATATATTGAAACGGTGATGGAGGAAAAACCAAAAGAAGAAGTAGTTACAATAAAAGAGCCTGTGCAAGAACGTGAGGTAAAACAAGTGGATATATCTGCTTTTAAACCAGAACCATTTAATATTATTAAGTTTTGCCAAACTTGGTTACCACGCATATTTGTTGGCATTATGTTACTTGGAGTAATCTGGTTATTTAAAGCAGGGGTAGATGCTGGGTTATTAACACCTGCAATACGAATTGTGTTTGGTATTGTCCTATCAATCGGTTTTTATTATATAGGTGATATTCAAATTAAACGAGAGCGGCAAGCGTTGGGTTTAGTATTAGCAGGAGGAAGTATTACGGGTATAGTTTTAACGACATTTGCAGCGCATTATTTATATGGGTTTATTCCAGCAAGTGTTGCGTTTGTATGTAATATTGCATGGGTCATTTTAGGTATTTATGTAGCGAAGAGGTATCAATCGGAATATCTTACTATATTCGTAGCCGTAGGAGCTTTCTTCGTGCCATTCTTATTAAATAGTACGACTCCTAATCCATATATTTTCTTTGGATATGAGACGATACTAACACTTAGCTTATTATGGTATGCGTTGAAAAATCGTTATCAGTATTTATATATGATTTCTTATGCTGTTGCTGCTATTGTCCTTTTTGTTTTCTTTGCTATTATGTCAATGTTAGTAGAGGATTTGCAAGTACAGTTAACAGTTGTTTATGGTTTGATTCACTTACTATTATTTTGGCATATGTTTACGGAGAGAAGCTTTATATTAGAGCCACGCTTGGCGATATTTAGTGCGAATGCAGTTTTCTTTATATTAGCCATTTCAAAAATACCTGAATTTACAACATGGGGATTAATGATTAGTGCACTCGTTCACGCTACGATGTTCGTGTTTGAATATAGAAAAAATAGGCATTCTTCATTTACAAATCTTTTATTTGGTTTCGCAATGGGTGCATTTAGTTTAGCGATTTTATATGAGTATAGTTTAGTGAATGCAGCGATTGTATTATTATTACAAGGTTTCCTCGGTATGGTGACTGCTATTAAAGTAAAACAACAAATAAAATTATATGTTAGCGCGACGATTTACGCGATTGGAATGATACAGACTATTTTTAGCCCGTTCGATCATTTTGTTTCAGCTGGGTTTGTTGCTCATATTATTTTAATAGGTACATTTTATTACTGCATGAAACGAGCGAAAGATGTATTAACGAGCTTTGGAAAATATGTTTATTCTATAGCACTCTATTGGTTTATGGTTATCGTATTTATTGCAATTACTAGAGTCGGTGAAGTGCTGTCTACAGATGGAAGTATAATAAGCGTATCTGTATCGTTATTATGGATGGTATATGCATTATTTGCCGTTTGGCTTGGAAGGAATAAAAATATGAATGAAATATTGTATGCCGGCTTAGTCGTGTTAGTCGTAACGATAGGGAAGCTATTTCTTCTGGACTTACCAGAAGTATCGATGATGATCAGGGCTGTGTTATTCTTAATTGTAGGTAGTATAGGTATCGTTATTTCAAGAATGTTTTTCTCGAAAGAAGAGAAGTGAGAAGAAGGCAATCCGCATGCGGATTGCCTTTTTCATCATTTCTTATTAATCGTTACAGCCTCACTATATTTCGCTGTTGTATTTTGGCGTAGACGAAGTGTTGCTTGTCCAGTTGTATTTGAATCAAGTTGTACGTTCACAATTTTTTCAGCAGAACCAAAGCTGTTTGTTGTGAATGAGAAGGCGCTACTATATCCGAAAGTAGATGGCCAAGTGCCGTTTGTATTTTGGACTTTTGCTACTTGTGTTCCACCAGTCGAGAAGATACCTAAAGAATAGTTATTATAAGTTGTATTAGGTAATAAGTTGTTTACTTGAATCTTTATTTGGAACACTTCATTGTTTGGTAGAATGCTAGGGCGTGTAATCACATAATCATTTGCTGTTACGGCGCCGTTATATCCGTATGAACCAGATTTAAATGTATTTGTATTAAACCATTGGTAACCCGCGTTTGGTGCACTCCAAGGTTCTGGTTGTGGCTCTGTTGATAAGCTTGGTTGTTCAAATGTTTGTAAAGCAGTAGGTGAATCAAGTTGTAAACCGTTTACTTGATCTAAGCTTGTAAATGTTTCTTTATTCGATAGCCAATTTACGATATTTTCTAGTAAGATAGCATCGTTTTCTTCTTTATATCCATCGTAAGTTTTCTTTGTTTGGCCAGAATCTTCACGAACGTATTTTGGCGATGCATCTTCAACTGGAGAAGAATCACCGATAAAGGCAGCTTTTCCAAGTCCTACTTTTGCGATTGCAGCATATGGACCCTCTGCAACGCCACCGCCGTTATAAACACCACTATCAACAGCGTTATTCCATTTTGACGGATTTTCTGGAAGATAAACAAGCCCTTTTGCTAGTTTTGGGTTTGTAATTGCTAGAGTAGAACCTGCATGCATTGCTACAGATGAAACACCTTTTGTAATTCCAAATGATTGTTCAGGTGACACAATATTTTTAGCTGCAACATCACCGATTGCATTGTAGCGGAAGCGAATACCGAAGTTGTCAGATAGCCAATCAGAGCTTTCTACTCCTTGCATAGCTTGTGAATTTACTTCATCACTTGACATTCCTTTTGCAGGGTTATCCCATGCACCGCGTCTATATCCATTAAATACTTCAGAAGAGTCCCAGCGATTTTTATTACGATCTGCATTATAATGGTCAGCGATAAAGAAAATACTACCGCCATTTTTCACGTATTGTAACATAGCATCTTGTTCAGATTTTTTGTAAGGAATATTTGCTTCTGGAACGATAAACACATTGTAGTCTTTTAAATCTTCGTATGTAATTGGTGTTGATTTACGTAGTTCTTTTACATGATAGCCATTTTGAGCAATACCATTTCCGAAATCAGAAAAGCCACCATCAATAACCCAGTCAGCGGTTCCGGCAGTTTGACCGTGTGTATTATCGAATAATACTTTTTTCCCATTGTTTTGATTTACAACTTTTGCAGCAATTTCAGGAGCTGGGTCTACAGAGCTCTCTGCATAAGTAGACGGTATGAACGAAGTCCCTATACTTAGTGTAATTGCTGTTGCTAAAGAAAATGTAATCCATTTTTTATTCTTCATAGAAGAATCCCCCTAATAATAAATATATGTGCTTTAATAATGTAATTTATTTTTCTGTAAAAATAAAGACGGAAAACATAAAAAATATTAAAAAATTGTAAAAATAACGTGAATTTTGTTGAGAAATATTTATATAGATTTAAAAACATCCCTTCCAAGTAATAAGGAAGGGATGTTTTGTTTAACTAATTTTTGAATTAGGTGTTTCATCAATTTTATGGAAACCTTTCATGTAATACACGATAGCTAAACCAATAAGCCAAATAGGACCAACAATCAATGCAATTCTTGTATCTTCTGAATACGCCATAATACCTAATACGAGTGCAAGGAAAGCGAGTGAGAAATATGAACTGAATGGATGTAAAGGCATTTTATACGTTAGCTTGTCTTTTTTCTCAGTTGATAATCCTTTACGGAATTTAATTTGAGCGACTAATATAATCCCCCAAGTCCAAATTGCCCCGAAAGTTGAAATACTAGTTAACCATGTAAACACTTTTGCGGGCACAAGGTAGTTTAATATAACACCAACGAGTAAAACGATAGCCGTTGCTATGATTCCTTGACTCGGAATACCGTTTTTATTTAAACGACCGAATCTTTCAGGAGCTTTCTTTTGTTGTGCCAATGTAAATAGCATACGCCCTGTACTAAATAAACCACCGTTACAAGAAGAAAGTGCAGCTGTTAATACGACAAAGTTAATAATACCTGCTGCTTTTGCAATGCCGATTTGTTGGAATGTTAATACGAATGGACTTCCTTTCTCGCCAAGTTCGTTCCATGGATAAATTGCCATCATAACGAATAATGCCCCGACGTAAAAGATTAGGATTCTCCAAAATACGTTATCGATAGCTTTTGCGAGTGTTTTCTTCGGGTTTTGAGCTTCACCAGCTGTAACACCAATTAGTTCAACGCCTAAATAAGCGAATAATACCATTTGTAAGGAGAGTAGTAATCCGGAAAATCCATTTGGGAACCAGCCACCATGTGACCAAAGATTTGAAATACCAGTAGCGATACCACCATTTCCGAATCCGAATAAAATAATGCCAGCTCCAACTACTATCATACAGATGATTGTGACAATTTTAATGAGAGCAAACCAAAACTCAAGTTCTCCAAATACTTTTACTGATAAGAAGTTGAAAGCGCTCATTAATAATAGAGCGAGTAGTGCCCAAGTCCAGCGCGGGATATCTGGGAACCAGTACTGCATGTAAATGCCAGCCGCCGTAATTTCGGCCATACAAGTAACAACCCATAAGAACCAGTAGTTCCAACCAGTAATATAGCCAGCAAGTGGGCCGATATAATCATTAGCGTATTTACTAAAAGAACCGGCAACCGGTTGTTCAATTGCCATTTCTCCGAGCGCTCGCATAATGAAAAAAATAACGAGTCCAGCGATCATATAACCTAGTAAGATGGAAGGACCGGCTAGTTTAATAGCAGAAGCGGATCCTAAAAATAGTCCAACGCCAATAGCTGAACCGAGTGACATTAAAGTAATATGTCGTTCTTTTAAACCTCGATTTAAAGTTTCAGATTTGTTTGTGTGTTGCATAAGAAGAATCCTCCTTGTAGAGTGAACGATATTTGAATGCGTTTACTAAATATTTAACTATTTCAAATTATAAAACATTTCTATCTGTTATGCTACAAAAATAAACATGATTAACTGTACTACATCTGTACTTGTCAGACTTAAACTTAAAATTCGAACTATTAGTGAATATATTGACTCTTCTTTTTATTGATTGTTAAGATTAAGTATTATATTTTCTCACATACTAGTAAGAAAAGAATATGTGATAATAATTCAGATGTAGGAAGGGTACATAACCATGTTTCAATTACAAAAATATAACACTTCTGTGAAGCAAGAGCTTTTAGCTGGCATCACAACTTTTTTTACATTTGCGTATATTCTTGTCATCAATCCAAAAATATTATCTGATGCAGGTGTACCATTTGATCAAGCTTTTACGGCAACTATTATTGCGACTGTTATAGGGACGCTATGTATGGCGTTTTTAGCTAACTATCCAATTGTTATTGCTCCAGCTATGGGAATGAATGCGTATTTTGCTTATTCTGTTGTTCAACAGGCAGAGGGGATTACATATGTCATTGCGTTTTCAGCAGTATTTGTAACAGGTATCATTTTTCTTTTATTATCTTTCACTTCATTTAGGCAAAAGCTAATTGTCGCAATTCCTGATAGTTTAAAACATGCAATTGCAGGTGGAATTGGACTATTTATTGCTTTTATTGGATTACGCCTTTCTGGAATTATCGTTGATCATCCATCTAATTTAGTTACGATTGGTGATTTTCATTCTCCAGCCGTTATTTTAACTTTAATTGGTTTAATATTAGCGGCGGTATTAATGGCATTACGTGTGAGCGGTGCATTATTTATTAGTATGATTGTGACAGGAGTTATCGCCTTCTTTACAGGGCAATTGAAGTTTACGGATAAAATTGTTGCGATGCCTCATTTACCAGAGGGAATTATCGTTTCAAACCCAATCAATGCTTTTTCAGATGTAATTGAATACGGATTATATGGTGTTGTATTTTCATTTTTACTTGTACTGTTATTTGATACAACAGGTGCATTACTTGGTTTAATTAAACAAGCGGGTTTAATTACAGATAATACAGAGAAACGTTTTGGTAAAGCGTTTATTGCAGATGCAATTGGTGGGACTACAGGTTCTATCTTTGGAACAAGCCCAACAGCAGCGACGATTGAATCATCAGCTGGTATTGCTGCAGGTGGTAAAACAGGATTAACGGGTATTGTAGTTGTCGGTCTAACGATTATAACGGCATTCTTCAGCCCTGTGATTGCTTCTTTATCCAGTGTAGCCGCTATTACAGCTCCTTCATTAATTATTGTAGGTAGTCTAATGGCGCAAAGTCTTCGTGATATTAATTGGAATGAATTTGAAGATGCATTACCAGCATTTTTAATTTTTATTGGTATTCCGTTAACGTCTAGCATTGCGAATGGAATTGCAATTGGATTTTTAGTGTATCCAGTCTTAAAAATTGTGAAAGGGAAAGGGATGGAAGTACATCCGTTACTATACTTATTTACAATTTTATTTGGATGTCATTTATTCTTATAATATAGATATAGAAGAGGGAGCTTCTTATGGGAGGCTCTTTTTTTGTGTATAATAAAGTAAAAATCAAACGATTTTAGTAAAATATAAATTACCTAATGAAATATATATATTACAATAAAGACAGAGGAGGAACATGAATGGCTGTAAGTAAAATAAAAGTCGCGCGTGTTCAGTTAGATTTAACACAGCAACAATTAGCAGAAAAAGTAGGCGTTACAAGGCAAACGATTAGTTTAATTGAGAAGGGGAAATACAACCCGTCTTTAGATTTATGTTTGAAAATTTGTTATGCGGTAGACAAAACATTGAATGATTTATTTTGGGAGGAAGAGGAGTGAGGATTGTGAAAGATGAACGTTTAATGATTGAGGGGCTAAAACATATTAGACTCGTTTTCATCTTACAAAATATCGTCATACTAGGTATTGTTTTTTATCGCTACGTTTTGCAAGGTGCAGGATATGAAAGTGTTTCGGATTTATTAATGGTATTTATGGGCGGGATCGTAGTCATTAACTTCTTAAATTTAAAACATTCTGTAGAGGCATATGAGCATACAGGTGGAGTATCACGCAGCTATTTTATGAAATTATTATTTATTCCAGTAGGTATTGTTATTGGGATTTTAGCTATTTGTATTATTGTAACACCAGATATTGATATAAAGGAAATTAGTATGACAGGACTTATTATGTTTGCTTGTTTTTTAGTTCCTAGTTTGTTTATATACATATATATGAGAAAAATAAAAAGTGAAGATTGAAATATAAGAAAAGCTTTCCCATATTGCGGAAAGCTTTTCTTATATTCTTTTATACAATACTTTATGAAGGCCAATCGGTTCAATTTCAAAGATTTCACCATGTTCCTGAAAGCCTAAGCGCTTGTAATAGTCAGCTACAGTAATTCGGCCATTACACCATAATATATTTGCTTTACGTTCTTGCAAGACTTGCTCCGCCTTCTGAATTAAGGAACTTCCAGCACGTTTGTTTCGAAATTCAGGTAATGTGGCCATTCCTCGTAGACGATAATGAACACCTGTTAGTAAGTCAGGGTATATCTCTTTTGAGAAGGAAGCGATACTAATTAGTTCATCGTTTATAAATGCGCCTAAGTGAAAGGTGTCTGTTTCATAGTCGGAAGAGTATTTACAATCTGCTAATGTTTGATTCGGGCGTAAAATTTTTTGACGTAATACGTAAGTTTCAGATCCCTCAATATTTTCCACGGTAATCATATTAACATCCTTTCTTATAAGGCGTTTTCTGTTAGTTGTATAAAGAAATAGGCAGGTGCGGCGAAAAGTCCGAGTATGCTAGCAGCTCCGAGAAGGAGTGAAAGTAAGAGGCAAGAGTATTTTATTCCATTCGATTTTTTCCATCCGTAACTACAAATTTCAATGCTAACACCGATGAGAATAATGGCAACGAGTATTTCCGCCAATAATAAAAGAGCTAAAGTTACAATAGACATAATGTGATCCATCCTCATAATATGTGATAGTAACATTTTACCATATGGAATGGAAAAAAATGCCCCTCAATTATGTGAGGGGCATTTTTTATTCTAATATGTTTTTCAACGTATCAATATGTTCTTTTGAACCTGTGACAAGCAATGTATCACCATGTTGTAGTCTCGTATCACCATGCGGGATTAATGCTTTATTACCGCGGTAAATTTGAATGACGAGTACATCCCCTAAAAACGGAAGGCGACGTAGTGCAACACCGTTATATGTATTGCTACGTAGTTCGACTTCACGGACTGTTTCGTTTGCTGTTGTAATTAAGCGAACGAGACTCGGTTTATCAATTAGTGCACGTAACAGAATACGTGTAGAGTTAATTGTTGAGAATACGGCGATATGTTCTTGCGTTGCCTTTTCTTGTAGAAGCGGATCTTCTACACTTGCGATAACATGTTCAACGCCTAGTTCTTTTGCGTGTTCTGCTAATAATAAGTTTTGTTCATCATCACTTGTTGCAACAACAACACGATCTGCATGAAATGCTGTTTGTTCAGTTAATGATGCGATTGTGATGTCATCTAATTTCACGATAGGGAAGTCATGTGATTTCGCTTCCTCATCATTTATTTTATTTTGACGCATCATATATAGTGTTACGTCATAATCTTCTCGTTTTAAATCAAGTGATAACGGAAGGGTAATTCTGCTTGCGCCAATAATAGAAACTTTTGGTTTTGGTGTTTCTACTTTTGGGAACATTTTTTTAAATAATATAGGTGCAAAAATACAAGTAATAACTGCGCTTAAAATAAGGGAAGCAGATAAACTTGGACTGATGATTCCTAGTTTTTCACCAATTTGTGCAGCTGCAATAACTAAAGAAAGTGTCGATGTTAATAAGATGGCACTTCCTAGTACGATATTACGTGGATACCATTTTCGTAAGACGAGTGATGGTAACAGCTTTGAAATAAAGAGTCCTACAATTAAAATTGGGATCATTAGCATGCTAGAAGGTTCTTTAAAAATAGACCAAACCTCTAAGTTTACACCAACCATCACGAAGAAAATAGGAATGAAGAAACCATATCCGATGGAATCCAGCTTTTCCACCATATCTTCATTTGGTGATAATAACGATACGAGTACCCCTGCTAAGAAGGCACCTAAAATATTTTCAGCTCCAACAGATTCAGATAACCCAACTAATATTAAGATGAGTGCAAAAACAGCTCGTGTATCAATTTGTACACTACCAGCTTTTAAGCTATCTAAGTATGGAATGTTTTTAAAGCGTTTTGCAACGAAGTAAATAACAATACCAGCGCCGAATAGAAGAAGAAGGAGCCACATGCTTTGACCGCTTTCGGAATTTAATCCGACAAATACAGCGAGTAAAATCATTGTAACTAAATCTGCAATAACAGCGACTAATAAAATGATTTGGCCGATTGCCGTTTTTCCTAAGTTATTTTCTTTTAATGTTGGTACAACAACACCTAAAGAAATAGTGGAAATAATTAAAGTCATAAACATTGCATTATCTACGAATCCTAGCCATACGAATAGTAATGATAGGGCATAAGATAAGATGAAAATAAATAAAAAGATAATGCTTGCTGCCTGGAATGTGTTTGGTTCGTTTGTCGTATTCTTTTTCCCTTTTTGTTTAAAGATAGAAAAATCAATTTCTAAACCGCTTAAGAACATTAAGAAGATAAATCCTAGTGTCGATAAGACTTGAAGCCACATATCTGGCTCAATAATATTAAACCCACTTTTACCTACAAAGATTCCTGCGATGATTTCTGCAACAACGACAGGAAGTGCTTTTAATTTAAAGCGTTGTAACAAAAGGGGAACGAAAAACGCGATTGCAACGACAACCATAAGTGATAGAACAGAAGTATGATGTTCCATTGCGTTCTCTCCCTTCAAATAAATATAGTACCTATTTAGCCATATAATAGGTAGAAAAGCAACGCATATGGATTCGATTTCATAAAGAAAGAGTTTTCTTAAGATTTGTCATAATAAGTATATTTTTCATGATTCTGTTGTTAATTCCGTAATGTGGATGTAATAGGTGAGGGGATAAAGTGAAACTTTAATCAGTGGGGGTCTTACTGCTCGTTAATGAGGGATAAAAAAAGACTGCTGAGGAATCTCAGCAGTCTTTTTCATGTACATTACATTGAGAAGAAGATCCATACAGTTAAACCAACTGTTGCAGTTGCAACGAAGAAACTGTATATCATTGTAAGGATTTGAACTCTTCCTTCTCCTTCTTTTAAATGCATGAACATAATTAATTGTAACAACGCTTGCGCAACAGCCATTACGATAATAGTTGTTAAGATCGTTGAAAGTGGCAAGTTTGTATAAAGTGCCACGTATAACGCTAGAAACGTTAGTGCAAGCGATAAAATAAATCCGAAAACGTGTGACCAAGGGAATCCGCTATGCGCATGCCCGTTTGCTTGGTTGTTATTTTGATCCATTTACGCCACCATCCCGTTCAAGTAAACTAGTGTGTAAATAAATACCCAAACTAGATCAAGGAAATGCCAATATAAGCTGATAATGAATACTTTACGCGCTGTAACTGGTGTTAAACCTCGTTTTAAAATTTGGATAATAACACAAGTTGCCCAAATGATACCGCCTGTTACGTGGGCACCATGTGTTCCAAGAAGAACGAAGAATGCAGATAGGAAAGCACTTGTTTGAATTGTTGCGCCTTCACCGATGTACATAATGAACTCTTCGATTTCAAAGAATAGGAAACCTGCACCTAAAAGTAATGTAAGGATGAACCATCCAAGCATTGCTTTTTGGTTGTGCTTACGCATTTCGTGAATTACGATACCACATGTGAAACTACTTGTTAAAAGTAGTAATGTTTGAATTAAAAGCGTTTTAAGTTCAAACAGTTGCGCTGGAGTTGGGCCATCAGCCGTACGACCAGCAAGTACTAGATAAGAGGCGAAAAGTGTTGCGAACAGCATAATTTCAGCCCCAAGAAAAATCCAAAATCCTAGGATATTCAATCTGCTTTGCTCGGATTGATATTCCAAAGGTAAGCTTTTATCTAAAGCCGCCATATCATTTCACCTCTCATGCTATATGTTCTGTTTCTTTAATTTCATCAACGCTTACGTAGTAGCCATCATCATAATCGAACGAACGATAGATTAAGCAAGCTAAAATACCAACGCCGCCGATTGCTGCAAGCCAGAACCAGCTAAATACTAATGCGAAACCTGCAAGACCGAAGAATAAAGACGCAATAATAGGCACACCAGAGTTACTTGGCATGTGAATTGGTTTGATATCTTCTGCTGCTGGTGTAACTGTTTCTCCGCGTTTTTTCATGTACCAGAAAGCATCAGCTTCTTTGATTTCAGGAAGTTTCGCGAAGTTGTAATGTTGTACAGGAGATTGAGTTGCCCATTCAAGTGTACGGCCATCCCATGGATCTCCAGTTGTGTCACGTTCACCGTGACGAGCACTCCAAATTACGTTGTAACAAAGAATTAGGAAACCAATACCCATCATTACCGCACCAACAGATGCGATTTGGTTTAGCCATCCCCATCCAAGACTTTCAGAGTAAGTGTACATACGACGAGTCATACCGTCTAAACCTAAGAAGTACATTGGGAAGAAACAGATATTGAATCCGCTCATAAAGATCCAGAATGTCCATTTACCTAGGCGTTCGTTTAACATATGACCAGTCATTTTTGGATACCAGAATGTGAATCCAGCAAGCATAGCGAATACTGTACCTGCGATTAATACGTAGTGGAAGTGAGCAATTAGGAAGTAGCTGTTATGGTACTGATAATCAGCTGCTGCCATACCAAGCATAACCCCTGTAACCCCACCGACTACGAAGTTTGGAATAAATGCCAATGACCAAAGCATTGGAACTGTAAAACGAATACGTCCTTTATACAGTGTAAACAACCAGTTAAAGATCTTAACCCCGGTTGGAATCGAAATCGCCATTGTCGAAATCGAGAAGAATGAGTTAACCGCTGGACCTGCACCCATCGTGAAGAAGTGATGAAGCCATACGACGAAACTTAGTAAAGAAATTGCAACCATTGAGTATACCATCGCACTGTAACCGAATAGACGTTTACGTGAGAATGTACTAATGATTTCAGAGAAAATACCGAATGCCGGTAAAATAACGATATATACTTCAGGGTGACCCCATACCCAGAATAGGTTGGCCCATAACATTGGCATACCGCCGCTCGCCATCGTAAAGAAGTGAGCATCGAATAGACGGTCAAATGTCATTAATGCAAGAGCAACTGTTAATACTGGGAAAGCGAAAATAATGATAACTGTTGTAATTAAGATTGACCAAGTAAACATTGGCATTCTCATTAAAGTCATACCAGGTGTACGCATTTTTAAGATAGTAACAAGGAAGTTAATACCGGTCATTAGCGTACCGAGACCTGAAATCTGTAATGCAATTGCGTAGTAGTTATTTCCTACACCAGAAGTAAACTCTGTACCTGCCATTGGGAAGTAAGAAGTCCACCCAGCGTCTGGAGAACCACCGATTACGAAAGCGATGTTGAATAACATTGCTCCGACAAAGAATAACCAGAAACTTAAAGCATTTAAGAACGGATATGCAACGTCACGAGCACCAATTTGTAATGGTACTACAAGGTTCATTAATCCCATAACGAATGGCATCGCCATGAAAAGAATCATAACTGTACCGTGTGTTGTGAAGATTCCGTTATAGTGTTCAGCATTTAAATAAGTTGTTTCTGGGAATGTTAACTGTGCACGGATCATTAAACCGTCCATACCACCACGGAATAACATGATAACCGCAGAAATAATATACATGGCCCCAATTTTTTTATGGTCAACAGTTGTTAACCATTCGTCCCAAAGCCATTTCCATTTTTTATACTTTGTTAGTACGAAAATGATTGCTAATGTCACAAGAACGATAGAAGCGTCTGCACCGTAAATAATCGGGTCACCTGTGACAAAGAATTCATCAAGCTTCACTGTGTTCACTCCAATCTGTTGGAATAATAGCTATTATTTTTTGTTTTTGTAGTAGTTGTAATCACAATATTCAAGTGATTTTGGATCTACATAACTTAAGTGGTGACTAGAGAATGTCATACGACCAACTACACCAGGTTTAACAATTTCGTTGTACTTATCTTCTGTTAGTTTAGGAGCAGTTTGTTGTACTTCTTTAACCCACTTGTCATATTTCTCTTTAGTTTTTGCTTCAACTTCGAACTCCATATGTGTGAATCCTTCACCAGAGAAGTTCGCACTACGGCCTAGGTAAGAACCAGGCTTATCAGCTTGTAAATAAAGATCCATAATCATGCCATCCATAGTGTACTTCATACCACCAAGTTCTGGTACCCAGAAAGCATTCATTGGACCGACAGAAGTCAGTTTGAATTGAATTGGTACACCAGCTGGGATGTTTAAATAGTTAACGGTTTCAATTTTTTCCTCTGGGTAACTGAATAACCATTTCCAGTTTGCAGATGTAACATAAATCTCAACTGGTTTAATATGTTTGGACTCTTGTGGAACCTCTTCCGAAGCATAAGTTGCTTTTACTGTTGGAATCGATAATGCGATAACGATAATAACAGGAACAAGCGTCCAAATAATTTCTAATAATGTGTTACCGTGTTGTTCAGGTGGCTCGTAGTCCATATTCTCTGGTTTTTCACGATAACGAATCAAGATGACTGTAAACAAGATGAATACAATTGCGATAATTAATGACATAAGCAAGAATGACCAAACAATTAAATCATACTGTGCTTTTGCAACAGGTCCTTGCGGATTTAATACTGCGAGTTTCTTATCACAGCCGCCGAGGAACAGAAGTAATGATAACGGAAGAAGCGAAGCCAGCTTCCAAAACGTTTTCTTTAGTTGCACGATTGAAAATCTCCTTTCTCCTTGGATTGAAACTATGCCAATAAAACAATATAAACCTATTAATTTATAGATGGCAATAGTTTTTGTGATATTGTTAAAAAATAGACACAAATGCACACTTTTTAAGGTGAATATCATTTGTAACTTGATAACATTGTAAACCATTTTCCAGTGAAAAACGTGATTGTGGAAATTTTAAGATAAATAAAGTTATACCAAGATATCCAAGAAATAGAAAAAAGCTATCTTATGATAAGGAAGATAGCTGAATATTTTGTATATTTAGTTTACTTCTTTTTTTAGATTTATTTGTTGTTCAAATGTGACAACTTTTTTATATTTTAATTGGTATAAAATGTAACAAAAAATCATAAATGGAATACCACAATAAAGAGCAATTCTCTGATCTGGAATGAAAGCTAAACTAACAAATGTAATGAAATTGAGTGAGAATGCTACGATTGGAACGATTGGATAAAGCGGTGTACGATATTTTAAATCATTAATGTCCCCGCCGTTTTTTAAGAAATTTCTACGGAAGAAAAACTGTGAAGCTGCGATTGACATCCAAACTACGACAGCGGCCATAGCTGCAATAGATGTTAAAACTAAAAAGACAGTATCTGCCGCAAATATACTTGTTAATAGAGACAAACTTGCAAAAATTAGACTGAAAATTAATGCGTTTAGTGGCACTCCTTTTTTAGTTAACTTTGTAAAAGCTGGACTTGCCATTCCTTGTTTTGCCATCGCCCAAAGCATACGAGAATTTGCGTATAGACCAGAGTTGGCTACGGATAATACTGCTGTAATAATAACAAAGTTCATAATGTCAGCTGCATATGGAACACCAGCCACATCAAATACAAATACAAATGGACTTTCGACTAGATTAGCCTCTTGCCATGGGAGTAAACCTACAACAACTGATATTGCTAGGACGAAGAAGAAGAGAGTTCGCCAAATGGTATTTTTAATCGCTTTTGGAATTGTTTTCTCAGGGTTTTCACTTTCTCCTGAAGCAATTCCGATTAATTCTGTTCCTTGGAAGGAGTAATTTACTGTAATCATCGTAAGAAGAACAGCTAATGCACCGTTTGGAAATAATCCGCCATTTTCAGTGAAATTGTGAAGCATTGGCGCTGGTTTTCCATTAAAGTCTAGTAGACCGAACATAACTGCACCACCGAGTACGATGAAAATAACAATGGTTGCGACTTTTACACTTGCGAACCAAAATTCTGCTTCTGCATATGCTTTTGCTGATAATGCGTTTACAAGAAATAGTGCTGCTGCAAATGTAACACACCAAATCCACGAAGAAACGTCTGGAAACCAACGTTTCATTAAAATACTTACAGTTGTTAACTCTACCCCAACTGTAACAGCCCAATTTAACCAATACATCCAACCGACAACAAATCCAAAACCAGGTGAAATAAATTTGCTTGCATAGCTTTGGAATGAACCTGCTTCTGGCATAGCAACTGATAATTCACCAAGACATAACATCGTTAAATACATAACAAATCCACCGACTAAAAATGCAAGAATAGCACCACCAGGACCGGCGTTATGGACGATTTGACCAGATCCCATAAATAGGCCAGTTCCGATAACACCACCAAGTGCAATCATAAATAGGTGTCTACTTTTCATTGTTCGTTTTAAATCTGTTTGTTCTACTTGTTGATTCATATGCCCCTCACCCCGTTATTTTCTTGTATGTATGAATTGATTTTCATTCCGAGTTTTTAATCATTAGTGGGGGATGTGACACATACTCGGCTTATTTATTATGAAATGAATGGAGTATGTAAAATGCGAACTATGACTAAATACTCTAAGAATGTTTTTATTAACAAGGTGATATCTTCACTATGTTAATTATTTTGATTTTAGCAAAAATATTCAGAAAAGCATATTGTTTTTTCTTTTTATTAAAAATAATTAGAATTTTATAACGATGGAAGTGTGAACAATAATTCATAGAATCTTTCTAGCAAACTAGTAAGAAGAAAGGTACAATGATAAGAGGTATGTCTGTAAAATAATAATTAATGGAGTTTTGTTTAAAATGAAAAAGTTAAAATATCTTTTTATTTTTGGAATTATATTTGCTGCCGCGTTTTTTATAGGGAAAGATAAAATTATACAAAAGGCGCAAGTGTTCCGTTTAGAGTTTTTATCTGAAATGAAAGAAGCGACTATGATTGAAAATGTTCCGTTTATAAAGCAGTTACCAGAATTACCTCGTGGATGTGAAGTTACAAGTTTGGCTATGTTGCTACAATACAAAGGTATACAAGTAGATAAGATGCAACTTGCTAGCGAAATTCATCGTGTTCCATTTGAACAAAATGATTTACGTGGAAATCCTTATGAGGGGTTCGTTGGAAATATTTATACGAAGGCAGAGCCAGGATATGGTGTATATAATCCACCCATTTTTAATTTAGCAGAAAAATATGCTCCTGAAAAAGTAGTTAATTTAACAGGTAGAGACGTGCAAGATATGTATAAAGTAGTTAGTTCCGGTTCGCCAGTATGGGTCATTATTAATACAACGTTTAAGCCACTAGCCGAGAGTAGTTTTGAAACATGGAATACAAGCTCTGGCGAAGTGAAAATTACATATTATGAACATAGTGTAGTAATAGTTGGGTATGATCAAAACTTTGTATATGTAAATGATCCACTTAAAAATAATCCGCGTTTTGCTGTTCCGCGAGCAGAGTTTGAGAAAGCTTGGGAGCAAATGGGGAAACAAGCGATTACTATTTTATAATACTGAAAAAGTCATCTTTTTGATGGCTTTTTATTTTTAAGTTATTATAACGGAAAATTCAGAAGATTCTTTTAAAAGTTAGCGATTCACGCTATAATAACATTTAACTTGGTGAAGAAGGGGCGAAGAGAAATGGATGTTGCAAAGGAACTGGTTTTATCGAAAAATCAATTAATTGAGTGGAGAAGGCATTTTCATAAGTATCCAGAGTTATCTTTTCAAGAAGAAAAAACATCACAGTTTGTATTCGATATACTTCAAAAAATCCCATATTTAGAAGTGTCAAGACCTACTAAATATAGTGTAATGGCAAGGTTAATTGGTAAGCAACCTGGTAAAACCATCGCGGTTCGTGCTGACATGGACGCGCTTCCTATTCATGAAGAAAATGAGTTTGATTTTATTTCTACATATCCAGGTGTGATGCATGCATGTGGCCATGATGGACATATAGCGATATTACTTGGGGTCGTACATAAGTTAGTAGAAGAAAGAGAGAAGATTAAAGGAGAGATTCGTTTTCTCTTCCAACATGCAGAAGAAAACTTTCCTGGCGGTGCAGAGGAAATGGTTGCAGCGGGTGTAATGGAATGTGTGGATTATATTATTGGTGCTCACCTTTGGGTATCGTTAGAGGTTGGTAAAATAGGTGTAATTTATGGTCCTGCAATGGCAGCCCCAGATGTTTTTAAAATTACGATAGAAGGAAAAGGTGGACATGCTGGAATCCCTCATGAAACGGTTGATAGCATTGCAATCGGTACACAAGTTGTTTCGCAACTTCAGCACATTGTATCTCGCCTCACGAATCCATTAGATCCCCTTGTAGTATCTGTTACGCAATTTCATGCTGGGACAACCCATAATGTGATCCCAGAACAAGCGGAGATTGAAGGGACAGTGCGGAGTTTAAGACATGAGTTGCGAGAAGAAACAGAGAAAAGGATTGAACGAATTGTGAAGCATGTGACGGAATCTTACGGGGCGAAATATACATTTTCTTATGAATATGGATATCGACCAGTAGTAAATGATTATGAAGTTACAGAGATTATTGAGCAAACAGCATTACAGCTTTATGGAAGAGAGCAAGTTACTCGTTTACAGCCGACGATGGCTGGAGAAGATTTTTCAGCGTTTTTACAAAAGGCGCCAGGTACATTCTTTTTTATCGGAGCGGGAAATAACGAGAAAGGAATTATATATCCTCACCATCATCCTCGTTTTACGATTGATGAAGATGCATTACCGATTGGCGTGGAAGTCTTTGTATCATCCATTATGAATTTTATAAGTAAAGGAGAATGAGATGAAGAAAATACACGTATTAGCGCTTATTCCAGTTTTTTGTTTAGTTATTGGACCTGTATTTGCTAATTCAGTTACTCCTTACGTATTAGGGATGCCATTTTTATTGTTTTGGGTATTATTATCGGTGCTCATTACGTCTCTTTGTATGGGACTTGTGTACGTATTTGATCCTGCTAATAAGGGGGATGTAAAATGATCGCATTACTTATCATTATATTATTTTTGTTTCTTGCACTATTTTTAGGAATTCGGGCACAACATGGAAAAGATATGAATTTAGAGCAATGGTCAGTTGGTGGAAGAGGATTTGGCACTATTTTTGTTTTTCTTCTTATGGCAGGTGAAATTTATACGACGTTTACATTTTTAGGCGGAAGTGGATGGGCGTACAGTAAAGGAGCACCTACTTTCTATATTTTAGGTTATGGTGCACTAGCTTATATTTTATCTTACTTTTTATTGCCGCCAGTTTGGAAGTATGCGAAAGAGCATAATCTTGTTTCGCAGCCAGATTTTTTTGTGAAGAAATATAAGAGTCAGACACTTGGCATTATCGTTTCTGTCATTGGGGTTATTTCGATTATTCCATACCTTGTTTTACAGTTAAAAGGATTAGGAATTATCGTTTCGGAAGCATCTTACGGAAGGGTATCACCGGTTATTGCAGTGTGGATTGGTGCAATTGTTATAACGATATATGTAATGGTTTCAGGTATACACGGCTCTGCTTGGACAGCAGCTTTGAAGGATATTATGATACTGTTTATCGTTATGTTTTTAGGTATATATTTACCGTACCATTATTACGGGGGATTTCAGCTGATGTTTGAAGCGGTAGAAGCAGCGAAACCAGGATTTTTATCTTTACCTGATGAAGGGATGAGCATTTCTTGGTTTGTTTCTACTATTGTATTAACAGCTCTCGGTTTCTATATGTGGCCCCATACATTTGCTTCTGCTTTCTCTGCAAAAAATGAAAAAGTATTTAGGAAAAATGCGGCGATCATGCCTCTTTATTCTTTAGTATTGCTTTTCGTATTCTTTGCAGGTTTTGCTGCTATACTGCAAGTTCCAGGGTTAAAGGGAGGGGATGTAGACCTTTCGTTATTCCGTCTCGCTCTTCAAACATTTGATCCATGGTTTATTGGGATTATTGGTAGTGCAGGAGTATTAACAGCATTAGTTCCGGGTTCCATGCTTGTTATGGCGGCGTCTACTTTATTAGCAAAAAACATTTACCGAACAATGGTCCCATCTGCTTCAGATAGACAAGTTGCTAAAGTGGCAAAATTATTTGTGCCTGTAGTAACGCTTGTAGCTGTTTTGTTCACTTTTAAAGGTGGAGAAACAATAGGGGCACTTCTTTTAATGGGATATAGTATAGTGACACAACTTTTCCCTGCACTTGTATGTAGTTTGTTTCCACGTCAAGTTATTACGAAGCAAGGGGCAATTGCAGGGATGGGGATTGGGTTGTTAGTGGTCGCATATATTACTTTATCTGGTTCAACTATAGCTACGATGTTTCCAGCTTTCCCTCAATATATAAAAGATTTAAATGTAGGTATAGTCGCATTGTTAATGAATATGATTGTGATGTTTATCGTTAGCGGGTTCACGAGAAATGTGTCTATAAAGACAGACAATATAATAGTAGAAAAGTAATCCGTGTGCTAGAGCTATCTTTGAAAAGAGATAGCTCTTTTTTGTATATATTTTCTTCTATTAGCGGAATCTAACTAAAAACTTGTTGAAAAGGAAGTTAGGTGGGGGAATTGTTAGAGTTAAAAGGTAACTTATTTGAAGTTATGAAAGAAATTAGGGATGAGTTAGGTTCGCCTAATGATTTAACAATTAGGGAAGTTGCCCTTGCTGGTAGTTTTACACGCTGTGCGGTTATTTTTTTATGTGGGTTAACAGATAAGGATAATGTTTATAAATATGTAGTTCGTACACTTCAATATGAAGAAGTACAAAAAGAAGAAGCTGTTGTTCAAACGTTATTGGATCGCTTTATTTCTATTGCGGAAGTTGGTAAGAAGACAACGTTTCCGGATATTATAAATGCGATTTTAGCGGGAGATACAGTTATATTAATTGATAATATTCCAACCGCTATCGTGATTAATAGTAGAGCGTGGGAAAAAAGAAGTTTAGAACCGCCGGTAACAGAAGATTTAATACGTGGACCGAGGATTGGGTTAAATGAAGATATTAACGTGAATAAAATGTTAATTCGCCGTACTTTACGTGACCCGAAGCTGAGGTTTCAATCTTATATTATGGGGAAGAGATCCCAAAAAGAAGTGACGTTAGTATATATAGAAGACATTATTAACCCTTACATTGTAAAAGAGTTAGATCGGCGTCTTCAATCAATAGAGACAGATGTCGTTTTTGAGACGGGTACGATTGAGCAATTAATTCAAGATAATAATTTGTCACCGTTCCCGCAGTTTTTGAATACGGAAAGGCCTGATAATATTGTGGCCTCATTAGCGAAAGGAAAGGCTGCTATTTTGGTGGATGGATCACCGTTTGCCCTTATAGCTCCGTTAGTATTCGTTGATATTTTTCAATCTGTGGAAGATCACTATGAGCGTTGGGTAATTGGGACTTTATTAAGAATTTTGCGGATGGGTTCTGGCATAGTTGCAGTTTTAATGCCAGCGATGTATGTAGCTCTCGTATCATATCACCAAGGACTTATCCCTTCTAAACTGGCTTATTCAATCGCTGGAGCCAGGGAAGGTGTTCCGTTTCCAGCCTATATAGAAACGTTAATGATGGCATTAACGATGGAGTTAATACGAGAAGCGGGAATTAGGTTGCCGAAACCGATGGGGCAAACAATTGGGATTGTAGGTGGTCTTGTAATCGGAGAAGCAGCGGTGAACGCAGGAATTGTAAATCCGTTTTTAGTTATCATTATTGCGGTTACAGCTATTGCTACATTTTCACTGCCTGTATATAGTATTACGATTACGTTTCGGATTTTACTTTTTGTCTTTGTTTTAGCGGCGACTGCTTTTGGTTTGTATGGAATTATTTTAGCTCTTATTGCACTTGCGGTTCATATTACGAATTTGAAGAGTGTCGGGGTGCCGTATACAACGCCTATCGCTCCTGCATTTTATAAAGATTGGAAAGAAGAACTTATTCGTATGCCAAAATCGATGTTGAAAGAGAGACCGGAATATTTACAAACGAAAGACGCTACATTACGTCCAAAGGAGCGAGAGTAATTGAAACCATTTGAGTATGGCGATGAAGAGATTGGATCTCGGGAAATTGGGTTTGCGGTATCTTCAACAATTATTGGTATAGGAGCATTGTCTATGCCAAGAGATATCGCTAACCAAACTTTATTTTCAGACGGTTGGATTATTTTGCTTCTGGGTGGATTGATATGTGCAGTTTTAGGTTGGTTTGTAACGAGGGTAGCTATTTTATTCCCGAAACAAAACTTTGTTCAATATACGAGTACGCATTTGACAAAGCCTGTTGCATACACAATTAGTAGCATTTTAGTATTAACGTTTGCTGCTTTGACAGCATATGAGTCACGAATGATTGCAATTATTTCACAAACATATTTATTTAGTGATACACCAATACAGCTACTCTCTTTCTTCTTCTTATTAGTTGTTATTTATGGAGTAGCAGGATCGAGAGCGGCTTTAGTAAGGTTAAATGTTCTATTCTTACCTATCGTGCTCATTGCGATAGTGTTGCTTTCTTTATTGAATATAAATTTAATGGAAATAAACAATTTACTACCAGCTTTTCAAACGAACGCAAGTCAATATGCTGTAGGAGTTAAAAACTCTATTTTCACATTTATCGGATTTGAGGTAGCTCTGTTTTATGCTGTGATGTTGAACGATAAGACAGCGAAAAAAGCGCCAATGGCAGTTGCAAAAGCAGTGATGGTAAATGTGCTGTCATACATTTTAATTTATGTAACTTGTATTAGCGTTTTTTCGTATATGACAACCCGTGGATTGACGTATCCAACAATTGAATTGGGTAAAGAAATTGAAATTGGTGGAGGTTTTTTAGAAAGATTTGATGCGATTTTTTTTACGACTTGGATTATTACTATTTATAACACTACAGCAATGTATTATGACGTCGCATCTTTATTGTTTTGTGCTATGTTTCCGAAAGTGAAGAAACATATTTTTATTTTCGTAAGTGCTCCTATTATTTTTATGGTGAATATGATACCGAGTAATTTAGATTCATTATCACATTACGGAACTTATTTAGCTTGGATAGATATGGGATTTGTTGTATTAGCGCCTTTGCTCGTTTTAATTGTATATAAAATAAAAAGAAGGAATGGTGGAAATGAAACACCTTCTTAAATTTATAATGGTTATAGCTGTAGTTGGATTTATGAGTGGGTGTTCTGAGTTAGAGGAGATAGAAGAAAGGGGATTTGTAGTAGGTGCAGCCTATGATATTGTGAAAAAAAAGAAATCAAATCCAATTATGAAAGGGACGTATCAGATGGTACTTCCCAGTAAGTTAGCGCAGCAAGGTGGCCAAAGCGGTCGAGATAGTGAGAATTATATTAATGTTAGTGCGAAAGCAGATAGTGTCTTTGAGCAAATACGAATTATCTCTAAAAAAATTAGTCGCTCATTATTCTTTCCGCACATACAAGTGATAATTTTTTCTAAAGATTTACTAGCGAATCCATATGTTTTACAAAATACGTTAGATGTATATATTCGTGATCACGAGATGAGAAGAAATATTCGTTTGTTCGTTTCTAAGAAAAATGCAGAAGCTATTTTAAAGCAGAGTGCCAAGCCTGAGAACTTACCGGCGCAGTATATTGATATGTTAGCTGAGCATCCTCCGAAAAATGCTCAAATGATTGAAGCTGCAAGAATTGGTGAGGTACAGCAAAAAATGATTGCTAACCAAAGTTTCGTATTACCTATTCTAGAACTAACAAAGCAGGGGGTACAAATGAATGGGGCAGCGTTGTTTCGTGGAAAAGATAATAAGTGTGTAGGCAGTTTGAATGGAGAAGAAACATTAGGAATGAATTATGTAATAGGTAAAAAAATTGGAGGGTTCTTTACTATCCGTAAACAAGGTCAGCTTGTTACATACGAAATTCATAAGATGCGCCGAAAGATTAAAGTATCTACGGAAAATGCTACAAAACCGAAGTTTGATATCCATTTATCTTTGGAAGGGACTTTAGCAGAGTTACATTTTAGTGATCATAAACAAATTATGAATGAAAAGGGATTAAAGAAAACCATTGCGGAAGAAATGGAGAAGCGTATCCAAAAATCGATTAAGCTTGTTCAAAAAAAATATAAGGTAGATGTATTAGCGTTAGGAGAAGTATATAAGCGGCATAATTATAAAGAATGGAAGAAGATAGATAAGAATTGGGATCAAGGTGAAAATTACTTTAGTAATGCGGAGGTTACTGTTCATGTTCACCCGACAATTGAGCATTCAGGTTCCGCCTTACCGAAAAGAGTGAAATAAGGTGATGTAAGTTGTTTACTGGATTAGGGATTAGTTGCACGATATTAATGGCAGTCCTTCCGGGAGCCATATACTTTATTCATAAGAAACTCACAACGTATGGAGCACAGCCTTGGAATACTGATGCACAAAAAAAGAAACCTGAATGATTTCAGGTTTCTTTCGCGCAAAGCAAATGTGAAGGGGGATACCTTCTATGTATGCTTTGCTTATAAAAGCCCTAACCAATGTACCAATTGTGTAGAGAGGAATGTCACAACAATGGCGATAACGGTAGGGATTGCAAACGATAAGAATGTCCATTTTGCACTTTTTGTTTCTTTATATATGTTAACCAGTGTTGTTCCACATGGGAAATGAAGAAGTGAGAACAACATTGTGTTTAACGCTGTTAACCAAGTCCAGCCATTTTCTAAGAATAGATTTTTAATTTGGTTAAAATCATCTATTTCAGTTAAAGCTCCGGTTGATAAGTAAGACATTAATAAAATCGGGATAACAATTTCATTCGCTGGTAGTCCAAGAATGAACGCAGCTAAAATGAATCCATCAAGTCCTAACATTTTAGCGAATGGATCTAGGAAGTTTACAAAATACATAAGTAAGCTTGTGTCACCGATGAAAATATTAGCTAGTAACCAAGTTAATGCAGCCGCAGGGGCAGCTACAACGATAGCTCGTTTTAAAACATAAATTGATTTATCGAGTGTTGCACGTACAATTGTATTCCAAACTTTTGGCTTACGGTACGGTGGTAACTCAAGAGTGTAGTGAGTTGGCACACCTTTTAAAGCTGTTTTTGATAGTACCCAAGAAACAGTTAATGTCATAATAACACCAATTACAACCATTCCAACTACAACGCCAGCAGTAACTAATGTTTGCATACTACCTGTATAACCAGCAGCCATAAATAATGAAGCCATTAAAATTAACATAGGCCAGCGACCGTTACAAGGAACGAAGTTGTTTGTTAAGATTGCAAGCATACGTTCACGTGGTGATTCAATAATACGCGTTGACATAATAGCGGCTGCATTACAACCAAATCCCATTGCCATTGTTAAAGATTGTTTGCCATGTGCACCGGAACGTTTAAATAAGCGATCCATATTAAAAGCGACACGTGGTAAATATCCGTAGTTTTCTAATAGTGCGAACATAGGGAAAAAGATTGCCATAGGTGGCAACATAACGCTAATAACAGCACCGATACCACGGAATAAACCAAGTATTAAAATGCCATGTAGCCATTCGGGTGCATGTGCTGCCTGGAACCAAGATGTTAAATATCCTTCGGCCCATCCGAAAAACTCAGCAATCATATCAGATGGTACGTTAGCACCTGCAATTGTAAGATAAAAAATAATAGATAAAATACCGAGCATAATTGGAAATCCCCAGATTGGAGATGTGAAAATTTTATCTAGTTTTTCAGAACGATACAATTTATCAGTATTTGTATATTGAACAGACTCTTTACATATGCTTGCAGATGTTCGATAAATATCTCCGACAATATCATCTCGTATATCTTCTTTTGAGAGTGCTTGTGCATGTTGAATAATATAGTCTAATGGAAGAGCTTTACTGGCTGAGTGAGATTCCATTCATTACGACCTCCCTTACAAGTGGTTCATTATGGTGTTTTTGAAGTGTAGTTAAGAAATTTTTATCTCCATCTAATATACGTAACGCAATCCAACGTGCTGGATACGTATCACCGAACACTTTATAAATTTGTGGTTCTAATTCCTGAATCATATTTTCGATTTTTTCACTGTAAGAAATTTTAATTGGTGTTGGAATTAATTTTTTATTTGCTACTTTAGCGATAACACTTAGCAAATGCCCAATACCTACTCGGTTACGAGCAGAAATCTTAACTACAGGTACACCGAGCGATTTTGCTAATTTCTTTTCATCAATAACGATGCCTTTTTTCTCCGCTTCATCAATTAAATTAATACAAATGACTACATTGCTTGTCATTTCCATCACTTGGAGGGCTAAATTTAAATTTCTTTCCATTGCAGTTGCATCTATAACAACTACAGTTACTTCTGGTTTTTCAAATATAATATAATCTCTTGCTACTTCTTCATCCGCAGAATTTGAATATAGTGAGTAAGTTCCAGGTAAATCTATTAATGTATATTTACTTCCGTTATGTTCATATTCCCCTTCAGCTTTTAAAACAGTTTTTCCCGTCCAGTTTCCAGTATGTTGTTTTAAGCCTGTTAAAGTGTTAAATAATGTACTTTTCCCGGTATTCGGGTTGCCAGCTAAAGCAATACGATGTTTGCTCATCTGAAATCATCTCCTATTAATACCCCGAAAATAAGGGAACTTTCTTCCTTACGTAGTGCGATAGTTGTATTGCTTACTTGATAAGCGACCGGATCTCCAAGCGGACTGCGCTGTAATACTTTAATTGTTGCCCCAGGGATAAATCCTAAGTCTAATAAACGTCGTTTCATAGTTCCTTCTAATTGTATCTTCTCAATTTGTACGAACTCTCCTGTCTTAAACTCGGAAAGTGGTTTTGTATTAGCCGATACCATAAAAGTTACCTCATCTCTATATTGTTTGTTTAAGTTTAAAAAGTTTCCTTAGGTAAACTTTTTGTTAATAATATAGTAGACTACATTGGATGATGCTGTCAATTGGTACTTTAAAAATATTCATTTATTTTTAGAATTGTTCCAATTTATTTAGTTGTACTAAAAAATATTACTGAAATTCTGTTGAATGTAAATAAAGTAAGAGTGTAAAAGTTAAAAGATACAATGTATTTGTAAATGTATTTTTAATTAAAAGGGGAAAAGAGCGAAAAACATTTACATTGAATTTACATTGTTAAGAATAAATTTACATTACAGCTTAATTCGTGTGGATTTTGTTGGGTTCTTTAACTATAAATGTTGGGATTCCTAGCTTTTAAGGGCTATTATCGTCATTTACTTAAAATTAAAAATTGCTTAACACTCACATAATATTGTTGTCCTACAATGAATTTGTGTTCGAAAGAAAATGAATTCGAAAAGTGAGAATCCAAATGGGGGTACAAGACATGGTTATGAAAAAAGGTATTAAATTTTCTTTAGCGGCTTTAGTGGTAGCAGGAGCGTTAGTTGGATGTGGGAAAGCAGATGATACAGCTAGTAAAGAAACTGCTAAAGGAAGCGATAATACAAAACAAGAATTATCAGGTACGATTGCAGCAGCTGGTTCTACAGCTCTTCTACCTCTTGCGGAGGAAGCTGGAAAGAAATTCATGGAGAAAAATTCAAAAGTTTCTATTCAAGTGCAAGGCGGCGGTAGTGGAACTGGGATTAACCAAGTAGCATCGGGTGCAGTACAAATTGGTAATTCAGATGTTCCATCAGGGGATAAAATAAAAGATGCTGAAAAAGCGAAAGAATTAGTAGATAACAAGGTTGCGGGTATTGCATTCGCGCTTGTCGTAAATAAAGATGTAAAAGTTGATAACTTAACAGTGCAACAAGTACAAGATATCTTCACTGGGAAAGTAACAAACTGGAAAGAGTTAGGCGGGAAAGATGAAAAAATCAACGTAATTAACCGTCCAGCTTCATCTGGTACACGTGCTACATTTGAAAAGACAGTTATGAAAGAAGCGAAAATTAACGATGGAACTGGTACAACACAAGATTCTAACGGTGCAGTAGAGCAAGCGATCAATTCTACTCCAGGTTCAGTAAGTTATTTAGCAATGTCTTACATGGTTGGCGATAAAAAAGGTGCGCTACAAACAGTGAAAATTGATGGTTCTGAACCAAAAGTTGAAAACATTTCGTCTGGTAAATATCCATTCTGGTCTTACGAGTACATGGTAACAAAAGGTGAAGCGAAAGAAGCAACGAAAGCTTACATTGATTATGTAAAAGGCAAAGACTTTGAAAAGCAAGTAGAAGATATGGGTTACATCCCGATGTCTAAATTAAATAAGTAATAAATTTTTATGGGGCTGGCTGCAAGGCCAGTCCTGTTCATTTCAATCTATGAAGTGGGGTCTGACCTGTGATGAAGGGGAAAAAACAAATTAATTACGTAAAAAGTGAATATATAGGAAGATCGCTTGTTACGTTTTGTGGTATTTTTATTGTTTTAATTACATTAGCTATTATTGCTTTTATTTGCGGTAAAGGTATTCAATCTTTTACACAAAGTGGTATCTCATTTACTGAGATGTTAACATCGACAAAATGGAATCCAAATGCTGACGAAGGAACCTTCGGGGCTTTGATTTTTATTGTAGGTTCAACGGTGGTTTCGTTAGGTGCGGTTATTATTAGTGCGCCAATTGCTATAGCTCTTGCTATATTCATGAATTTAATTTCGCCAAAGTTTGGAAATAAAGTATTGAAGCCCGTTTTAGAATTATTAGTTGGTATTCCTTCGGTTGTATACGGATTATTAGGGGTTACGATTTTAGTGCCACTATTACGTGATTCGTTCGGGGGAGTGGGATTTAGTCTAATTGCGGGTATTGTTGTATTAAGTATTATGATTTTACCTACTATTGCTAGTATCGCTTCTGATGCAATACGCTCTGTTCCATTTGATTATTTAGAAGCTTCTTATGGTCTAGGATCGACGAAATGGCAAGCGGTTAGCCGAGTGATTGTTCCTGCTGCGAAAAAAGGGATTTTAACAGGTGTTGTTTTAGGTTTAGCGCGTGCTTTTGGTGAAGCATTAGCAGTTCAAATGGTAATCGGGAACACAATTAAATTACCAGAAGGAATATATAGCCCGACAGCGACGTTAACTGGTATTTTGACAATGGACATGACAAATACATTAAACGGAACTGCTTGGAATAATGCGCTATGGACTTTAGCGATGATTTTACTTGTTATTTCATTCCTGTTTATTTTAGTAATTCGAGCGATTGGGCAAAGAGGTGAGCGATAATAATGAATGCAAGAACGGTAAATAAAATTTGGACAGGTATCTTTTATGCAGTTGCAGCTTTAGTTGTAGCTCTGCTAGTATTCTTAGTGTTTGAAATTCTGCAAAAGGGATGGGGATTTTGGGATCCTGATTTCTTGTTTGGAGAACCAAGTAATACAAGAGCTGGTGGTGGGATTGGTCCACAGTTATTCAATTCCTTCTACATGCTTGTTATAACGCTTGTTATATCTATTCCTCTTGGGTTAGGGGCTGGAATATATTTAGCAGAGTACGCAAAACAAGGGCGCTTTTTAAATTTTGTTCGTTTATGTATTGAGACAATGGCGTCGTTACCTTCGATTGTTGTTGGTTTATTCGGTTTGTTAGTGTTCGTTACCATGACAGGTTGGGGATACACAGTAATGGGCGGTGCTCTTGCTTTAACTATTTTAAACTTACCAGGTTTAACACGTGTTTGTGAAAATGCGATTTCAGAAGTGCCTCATAATGTAAAAGAGGCAAGTCTTGGATTAGGTGCAACGAAATGGCAAACAATTGCTCGTATCATTATTCCGTCGTCATTACCGCAAATTATTACAGGTATTATTTTAGCGGCAGGTCGTATATTTGGTGAAGCGGCAGCGTTAATTTACACAGCGGGTTTAACATCCCCGATTTTAAATTCAGCAGCGGACTTCTCAAGTCCTGCCCATCCTCTAAATCCATTTAGACCAGCTGAAACGTTAGCGGTTCACATTTGGAAGTTAAATTCTGAAGGAGTTATTCCGGATGCAAAGTTGATTGCGACAAAATCTGCAGCTGTATTAATTATTATGGTATTACTATTCAATGTTATTTCGCGCTTGGTAGCATCTATATTGCATAAGCGTTTTACAGGAGCGAAAAGAAAAAGTAAAACGACGAAGAAGGTAAAAGCAGCATAAAATACAAAAAGAACTCTCTACTTATAAGTAGAGAGTTCTTTTTGTATTTTAATATAGAAGGAATGGATGTAATGATTGTTGAATTTGTAATTGATTATATAGATGAATAGGTACAGATGAGAGGAGAAGTTAATTTGTTTTTTCTACAAATGTCAGGTTTTCCTGGATCGGGAAAATCGACAGTTTCTAAGTATATAGCGAAGTTAACAGGTGCTGTAATTGTAGATCATGACGTTTTGAAATCGGCATTGTTACAATCATTAGAAATGAAAGGGGTTGAATCGACAATTGTTGGAGGAGTATCATACGATATTGAATGGGCATTGATTGATTCTTATTTAGAACAAGGGCATAGTGTTATATTGGATAGTCCGTGTCTATATGAAGGGATGGTTGAAAAAGGAATAAAATTGTCTAATAAACATGGTGTAAAATATAAATATATCGAATGTTACCTTAATGATATGGAAGAGATTAATCATAGGCTGCAAACACGTAAACGTATGGCCAGTCAGATTGGAAAAGTGGATTCGGAAGTAGCTTTTAAAAAGTGGTTAGATGGTAGTAAGAGACCTTCGAATACTGAATATCTTATTGTAGATTCTGATAAACCTC
This sequence comes from Bacillus sp. AY3-1, assembly GCF_008368785.1. Classification (NCBI taxonomy): domain Bacteria; kingdom Bacillati; phylum Bacillota; class Bacilli; order Caryophanales; family Bacillaceae; genus Bacillus; species Bacillus sp. AY3-1. The sequence goes on from NZ_QORZ01000004.1 coordinate 162,431, forward strand.
TAGAGCGATATGCTCAAAAAATGATGGATTATATGAGTAGGTAGAGAAAAGCGTTATCTTCATTCATGAAGATAACGCTTTTCTTTTAAATATCAGGTGTTTCTGTGGAAGTGCTTATTTTTCTACGAGAGCGTCTTTTTCTCCCGATTTTATCTAATAGTTCATACATAACTGGAACGACTACTAATGTAAGAACGGTTGAGACTGCTAAACCACCGATGACAACGACGGCAAGACTTTTTGATACCATGCTTCCTGCTTGCGATTGACCAAATAGGAGAGGGAGCATAGCGACGATTGTTGTTATAGCTGTCATAATGATTGGACGTAATCTAGTGGATCCCGCTTCTAGTAAGGCATCTCTTGTTTCCATTCCGTGTTCCCGATTTTGTTGCACTCTTTCTATTAATACAATCGCGTTTGTAACGACAATCCCGATTAACATTAATGCGCCGATCAAGGAATTTACATCAACGGGTGTTCCTGAAATGATTAATCCTAAAATACCGCCAACAGCAGCTAATGGTAAGGAGAACAAAATTGCAAAAGGAGCGCGCGCCTGTCCGAAGGTGATAACCATAATTAAATATACAATCCCGATTGCAATCCCCATAATTTTGAATAAATCTGTGAAGTTCTCTTGCATAGATTCAGTTGCACCTGCAATAGTTACTTTTGCGCCGCTAGGTAAGTCTAAGTTAGCTATCGTTTCGTTTACTTCTGCGCTTACTTTACTTAAATCTTCATTTGAGGCCTCGGCAGTAATTTGAATCGTTTCTTTTCCGTCTTTATGGAAGACTTCTGTTTGAAGTTTCTTTTCTGAAATAGTTGCAATGTCTTTTAAAGGAATTGGTCCATTGATAGGTGATAGTATGTTTGTGTTTAAAATGTCTTCTTGTTTAGTGATGTTTTCTTTTTTGTGTTCTATTATAATAGTTGTTTTTTCATTATTGATTGAAACTTCACCAATAGGTGATTTCTTCATAAGGAATGCTACTTGTTGTGCTGCTAATTCTGGTGTTAAGCCTAGTTGTTCGGCCTTTGTTTGATCAACATGGATTTGCCATTCTTTCTTAGAGTCTTCTAAATTTGTTTTTACTTTAGAGAGAGCAGCCATATCTTTTAGTTTTGTTTCGACGATAGTAGCAGCCTCTTTTAAATTCGTTTCGTTAGTTGCTGTTACGTTAAATTGCAAATTGTTGCCACCACCAGAGCTTGAATAACTTGTTTTTATATAATCTAGTTCAGCAGGCTCAAAAGCTTTATGTTCTTTCTTTAACTCTTTAATATATTGATCAATATTAGAGCCTTTCTTGAAGACTACAAATATACTGGCAAGATTATTTTTTGTCGTTTGTCCCCATTGTGCATCTTCTGCGCTAGATCCCATTCGTAAAATAACATCTGTTACATCCGAATTAGAAAGTAATTTCTTTTCGAAATCGAAGGCTTTTTGTTTTTGCGTTTCAGGAGCGTAATCAGCTGGGAAAGTCATATTAATAGATAACATTGTGTCGTCTTCAGATTTTATGTTCGCTTTCGGTAGTAATACATAGGCTGCAATTGATCCTGCGAATAATAAAAAGGCGGTAAGTAGAATAATGAATTTATGCGAAAGAGCCCACTTTAATGTAGCGACATATCGTGGTGAAGAACTTGGCTTTTTGTGTTTTGTTTTTTTGAGTAGTAAAAACGCCATAAGTGGAACAACTGTTAGTGCAACGATTAAGGATGATAGTATAGAATATACAACTGCTAATACCATAGGTAACATTAATTTTCCGATTACTCCTGATACGAGGCCGATAGGTAAGAAAACAGCGACTGTTGTTAAAGTAGAAGAAGTAATTGCGACGGCGACCTCTTTCGTTGCATCGAGAATAATATCTTTAGAGAAAGATTCTTTTTGTAAACGACGGAAAATATTCTCGATGACAACGATACTATCATCAACGAGACGTCCAACTGCAACTGCTAAACCACCAAGCGTTAAGGTGTTAAGTGTGATGTTAGATTGGTGTAGTAAAAAGAGTGTTAATAAAATAGATAATGGAATACTGACAACGGCGATGAGTGTCGTTCGGAAGTTACGCAAAAAGATTAAGATAATTAGAGTTGCAGCAATTGCTCCAAGAATTACTTCTTTGCCCATACTAGTAACAGCATTTTCAACTTGCTCATGAGTTGAGGCTAAAAGTTTAATAGAAAACTGATCTTTATATTGTTTACTTATATCTTTGATTTTCTTATCGATTTCCTTTCCGATTGCAACTGCATTTTTACTTGGCTCTTTCATGATGATTAATCCGGTTCCTTCTTCTCCGTTTATATGTGAGATTGTATCGTAGTGTTGTTTAAGTTCAATTTGAGCAACATCTTGTAATTTTACTTGAGGTGCAACGGTTATGTTTTTAATATCATCTACATTTTTTATATCCCCAATGACACGAAGGTTATATTCTTCTTTATTAACGGTAATTGCTCCAGCTGGAGTGGAAGTTTCTTTTCCTTGTAAAACCTTTAATATTTGTTCTGTTGTTACGTTTTTATCTTTTAATTGGTTTGGGTCTAGTATGATAGATAATTCAGAGGCTGATTTTCCGAAAAACATAACGTTGGCAACACCATCAATGCTTTCGAGTTGTGGTACGATTTCTTTTTCGATTTGTTTTTCATCTGCTTTTGAAAATCCGTTTTGCTTCTGGATAGCAATTTGAGCGAGTGGAATCATAGAAGTATTTAATTGGCTAACTATGGGTTTAGTTGCATCTTTAGGTAATTTAATTGTGTTAATGGCCTTTTCAACTTCGCGTGCTGCGTCTTTCATGTTTGCTTTGGATGTATACGCGATATCGATACGTGATAACCCCTCGTGCGTAGAAGAGGTGATGCTGTCGATGTGTTCTAAATTGCGAAATTGTTTTTCGAGGGGATCAGTTACTTCTTTTGTCATCGCTTCAGCGTCGAGTCCTTGAGATAAGGTTGTGACAGTGACTGCTGGATTATCGATGCTTGGTAAAAATTCCATAGGTAATTTAGATCCGGAATAAACGCCAAGTACGGAAATGAGAAAAACCATGATGATAACAGCGGCGCGGTTTTTTAATGAAAACTTTGTTAACCTATCCATAAAGTAATTCCTCCATTGGTTTATTTATAGTTGAGTACGTCCTTCCTTACTATATAACAAAAAATGGATATTTTTCATTAATTAAATGTAAAAAAATTCTAACAATAATCTTAAGTTAATGTTTTTGTTGGAATTTCATTATTTATTCCGCTATTCGCCGAGCGATAAGACTATTACCTAATCGAGCTGTCTGTAAACAACCGATTCGTTCAATTAATAGTTTGTGTGGAGGAACAAAACTAAAAATCGGCATGTTTGCTTTATGTAGGAAGTGGTGAATCTGTTTTTTTAGTTTGGATTGATTTGTTTTTTATATTGTTAGTCTATAGAGAAGTAAATGATCAGGGCTTTAATATAGAAGAGAATGAAAATCTAGGAAGGGGTTATGAAATACAGTTTGGTTAACTAGAGTGTATTGGTATACAATTTAAATAGCTGTTTTCCATAGATGGGAGGAGGTGTCTCTATATAGAAGAAAGTAGGATGGATATTTTTTTGTGTTTTTTAAAAAAACACTTGTTATTTAAAAATCATGATGGTATATTAATAAACGTCGCTGACGCGGAAACGCAGAAAACGACAAAAAAAGAAATTTTAAAACGTAGTTGACATCGAAAAATGAAGATGTTAATATAATGAAGTCGCAACTGAGCGGCAGACTAGTTCTTTGAAAACTGAACGAAACAAACAACGTGAAACGTCAATTTTTATTTTTAGATGCTAGACAAACTAACTTTATTGGAGAGTTTGATCCTGGCTCAGGATGAACGCTGGCGGCGTGCCTAATACATGCAAGTCGAGCGAATGGATTGAGAGCTTGCTCTCAAGAAGTTAGCGGCGGACGGGTGAGTAACACGTGGGTAACCTGCCCATAAG
>NZ_QORZ01000040.1:0-9754 GCF_008368785.1 Bacillus sp. AY3-1
CATTCCTTTATTGTATTTATATGTTTTTTATTGAATAAAAGTAATTATTTAATTTTTGAACCTATCCATTGGCCTAATTTTTTACCCCATTCTCGTGGATAATGTCCTGCATCGGTTCCAATTACTTTTCCTCCGCCATTAGTGTTTAATAATTCTTTTTTAGATAAAGTTTCAAATTTGTTATTTTTCATTTTTAAACTTCCTTCCTTATTATATTTATTAATTATTCTAAATACATTATACAATACAATAGATTTATATTGCAATTTAATAATATTTAAATTTTGAGTATATTTTTCCATTAAAAATTAATACTCTAGACATTTTAAATTTTTGATATCAATTTTTTGTTAGGCTTTATCTAACCTGTCACTTTTGGTGATATTAAAAAAATTTATCTTCTTGTAATCTTTTTATTCTAATTAGAGGGGAGATGTTCTAGGACAGGGCAATAGTCAATGTTTTTGGCAAGATTCGTGGTTCTATTGTTAAAAAAAGGCGAATAAGAATATAGCATACATATAATAAGGGAATGCAGTATAGATAAGTCTAGAAGCATTCCCTTGCTATAAGCATGTTATTTAAATTTTAGTATCTTATACGATTTAAAGAGTTTATGTAAGGTGTTTTGTTATTAGATCTAATGTATTAAAAATACAGATTTTGTATTGTAAGAGAAATTATGTTATCTATCTCGTGTATCCAAAACACAATCGCAAATGCTGATACTGTAACATGTGCTTTTTCATTTTTTTTATAATAAATCAAATAAGCATAATTATAAAGAATTCCTGTTACTGTAATACATATTACATAAGTTATTCCAAATGGATGATATAAACCAAACATTAATGCTGCAATTAAAACTATTAATAAATCATGTTCACGAATCCAGGGAATACAACGAAGAATCCAGAATAAAAAAACCTGGAAAATTAAAGTTTCTACTATAGGGGCTATAATTAAAACGGATAAAATTTGCTGATATATAGGTTCATTCTGAGCGGGGTTACTTTGTATTTCTGGTAAAAATAACATAAATGGTCTGGTAATTAAATAGCTTAAAACTACCATAATCAATATAAATGATATTGGATGTAAATTCACAAAAAATTGATGTATTTTTTTTATCATTTATTATCTTTCCTTTTCAATTAAAATATAAAAATACTTAATATGAATCCTTTCTTTATTTTAAACTATTCATCATTATAAATATATAATTAATAATACAAAGAGGATTCATAATGAATCCTCTTTGTATTATTTGTATATTACCATTTTCCGTATGGAGCACCATGTTTATATCGACTATCTGTTCGACCGTAAGTACTATAAATACTTAATATGAATCCTTTCTTTATTTTAAACTATTCATCATTATAAATATATAATTAATAATACAAAGAGGATTCATAAAAAATAATGAATCCTCTTTGTATTATTTGTATATTACCATTTTCCGTATGGAGCACCATGTTTATATCGACTATCTGTTCGACCGTAAGTACCATATGTTTTTTCGCGGCAAGAATCATTATCCCAACATTGTTTTCCAGCTTTGATAATAGGACCGAAAATTCCTCTTGCTCCACCATTTGTTTGAAGTTCTTTTTCATTAAGTTCAGCAAATTTTGTGTTATTTAAATTCATGCTGTAAACCTCCCTTTAATATTTTAATATTTAGAAATATTCATTTCATAAACTTATTCTAATACAAAATATGTAATTCCAAATATGCAATTTTGCATATTTGGAATTTTTTTATAATTTTTACTATAAATTTATTTTATTTTATATAATGAATTATAGATGGATATAAAATAGTGAAAGAAGGATTGAATTTGTTTAAAAAGTTTAAATGTATTCAACAGCATGATTTAAAAGATTGTGGACCTGCATGTCTTGCAATGATATCAAGACATTATGGAATTTCTATTTCAATTGCTAAAATTCGTCAAATTGCAGGGACAGATTTAGAGGGTACAAATGTACAAGGGATATTGGAAGCTGGAGAAAGACTTGGTTTTGATGTGAAAGGAGTAAAATCAACAGATCCTACACTTTTAAATGAAATTCCTTTGCCTGCAATTGCTCATTTAGTAGTAGATGGTGAATTACTGCATTATGTAGTAATTCATAAAGTAAAGAATAATAGAGTATATGTTGCAGATCCTGATAGTGGGTCTGTTAAATATAAATTGGAAGACTTTTTAAAGGTTTGGACAGGGATTTTAATTTTGATGAGTCCAAAACAAAATTTTGAGAAGGTAGAAGTATCTAAAGGGGTATTTTCTCGTTTTTTGTCTTTATTGAAGCTGCAGACTAATTTGTTATTTCCAATTTTTATTGCTTCTATATTTTTTAATCTGTTTGGTTTTGCTGGAGCATTTTATTTTAAGTTGTTAATTGATGATATAGTTGTAAACCAATTAATGGAAACGCTTCATATTGTGTCTATAGGAATTATTGTTTTGTATATTTTTAAAATTTTGCTCTCTTATTTTAGAACGCATTTAATTTTATATTTGAGTAGACGTATAGATATTCAGTTAATGCTTGGATACTATCGTCATGTAGTTGGTTTGCCGCTGCATTTTTTTGAAACAAGAAAAGTTGGAGAGATTATTTCGCGGTTTATGGATGCTGGAAAAATAAGAGATGCATTATCAACGATAACTGTTACATTAATGATTGATACAATAATGGTAATGCTAGGGGCAGTATTGTTATATGCGCATAGCTCAATTTTATTTGGAGTTACATTGCTATTAGTTCCTTTTTATATAGGTATTATTTGGGGATTTCATAAACCTTATCAAAACATTAATCGTAAAGAAATGGAGAGTAATGCTAAATTAACATCTTATTTGGTGGAATCTTTAAACGGTATTGCAACAGTAAAATCATATAATGCTGAAAAAGAAGTCTTTTTTCAAACAGAAAGTCGTTTTGTTAATCTTTTGAGATATGTATTTAAAAGTGGAATTTTAGCTAATTTACAAAGTTCTATTAAAATGGGACTTGAATTAATTGGTGGGACAATTATTTTATGGGTTGGTGCGATGGAAGTGTTAAAAGGGAATATGACAATTGGGGAATTAATTTCTTATAATGCGCTTTTGGTTTATTTTTTGAATCCAATTGAAAATTTAATAGGAATTCAGCCTACAATGCAATCTGCATTAATTGCGGGAGAACGATTAAATGAAATCTTTGATTTAGATTTAGAACAAAATGAAAAAGAATATAATAAAGTTTCCCCTAAAAAGTTATCTGGAAAAATTGAATTTGTGGATGCTACATTTCGTTATGGGACACGTAAGAATGTATTAAATAATATAAGTTTTTCTATTGATCCAGGTAGTCAAATTGCGTTTGTTGGGGAAAGTGGTTCTGGAAAAACTACTATTTCTAAATTATTAATGAATTATTATGATCTTAATCAAGGTGATATATATTATGATGATTATCAAATTAAAGAGATAAATAGAGTAGCATTGAGGAATCGTATTGCATATGTTTCACAAGAATCCTTTTTCTTTAGTGGATCTATTTATGAAAACTTGATATTTGGATTGAATCGTGTAGTTTCACTAGAAGAAGTTATTCAAGTATGTAAGCAAGTTTGTGCACATGATTTTATTAGTGAATTACCATTACGCTATGAAACGATTTTAGAAGAAAATGCTTCAAATTTATCTGGAGGACAAAGACAAAGATTAGCTATCGTAAGGGCATTGTTAAAGAAACCAGATATTTTAATTTTAGATGAAGCCACTAGTAATTTAGATTCCACAACAGAAAAATTAATTACAGATATGCTAAAAGAATTAGGTTTACTAGGAATAACGGTAATTATGATTGCACATAGATTAAGTACGATTCAGCATGCAAATAAAATTTTTGTAATGAAAAATGGAAATATTATAGAACAAGGTTCTCATGAAGAATTATTATTTATGAAGGCTGAATATTATCGTCTTTGGAAGAATCAAACGATTCATGTAGAACATATAGAAGAAAAATCTTATGTAATGAGTGGTGATCAATATGAATAAGATTTATTCTTTTGATCAATTATCGGATAGTGTAGAACTGCTAGAAAGAAAGCCACCTCGTTTTATTATGGGATTGCTATGTTTTTTATTTATGAGTTTATTACTTTTTATGATTTGGGCATATATAGGAAAAGTAGATATTGTAAGCAAAGGGACTGCAATGATACAAGGTAAATATGATGTGAGCGTATCGAGAACGCAAATTGGAGGAATTGTAGATACTGTTTCTGTTAAATCAGGTGATGAGGTAAAAAAAGGAGACGTTTTAATTCAATTAAAAAATCAGGAATTAATAGATAAACAGAGTCAATTGGATCAAATTATTAAACATTTAGAAAAGAAAAAAGGAATGTTAGAACAATTAAAACAGAGTATTCAAGCTCATAAATTGCTCTTTTTGGGTGATACAGATAAAAAGATTATAGAGGAATATAAATCATATGAACAAACTTATCAATCTTTACAAAATGAAAAAGATAATGAAATAAAAGTTATAGATAATAATAAAATTATTGGTGAGCAAGATGAAGTATTACAAGGTTTAATTATAGATAAAGAAAATATACAAAAAGAAATAAATTCCATTAAAAAACAAAAAGAGACTATATTAGATGATTATAAAAAATCTCTGGATGATAAAATAGAATCTTTAGATTCTCAACGGAATGGTATTGAAAAAAGGATTCAATTAAGAAAAGAAACCTTACAAAATGAAGGGAAAAAAGTTGATATTGTTAAAAAAGGAAAGCAAGAAGAAAAGAAAAATGTTTTAAATCAATATAAAGAAAGTACAATTGTTTTAGTTAATCAGCGAATTGAACCTTTAGAGCAAGAAATTTTCATGAAAAAGCAAGAATTGGATGTGTTACATAATCAAAATGATATGACAAGTATAAGGGCGCAAAGAGATGGAGTTGTACAATTTTCCTCTGCTATGCAAAAAGGTGATCTAGTTGATTCTGGTCAAGAGATAGTTTCAATTATCCCTAAAAATACTGAGAAAAAGATTAGAATTCTATTACCGGCTCAAGATATAAAAGGTATTAAAAAAGGGGATAAAGTACAATATTCGTTTAAACTAAAGAAATCTGATAAACAAACAGGAATAGTAACTTATTTATCAGCACATCCTATTTTTGATAAGGATTCTAAAGGGTATGTGTATGAATTAGAAGCAACAATTGATATACAGGATTCACATGAGTTGTATACAGGGATGGTAGGTAGGGCTTCTGTAATAATCGGAGAAGAACGAATTTGGAAATTTATATTAAAGAAATTCGATTTTATTTCTAATTAATATTGAAAGAGGCCAATCTTTAAATAATAAGGATTAGCCTCTTTTATTTTTCACTAAAATTGGTAGTTCAAATATAAAATGTATCAAGTATGTTATCTTTTTCTTCTTTATTGATACAAATATATTTTAAAGTGATTTGTGGTGTACTGTGATTTAGGATTTCTTGTAACATAGCAACATCTTTTGTTTGTTTATAGAACCAATAACCGAAGGTTTTGCGCATGGTATGAGTTCCGATGGATTCTATATCGGCAAAATCTCCGGCTTTTTGCAATTGTCGATAAGCCTGGATCTTACTAATGGGTTTGTCTCCTTTTCGAGAAGGAAATAACCAGGTATTATCTAGAGTTTGAGCATAAGAGTATACCTCATCAAAAATGGAGGTAAGGTTAATCATGCGTTCTTTCTTTGTCTTTCCTTCTTTGATTTTGAATTCTTTTCTCTTTTTTCGTTTTAGTTTTACTATAGTTTGTGTTTCGAGTTGGAGTAGATCACTTACGCGAAGTCCGGTATGAATTCCAACAAGAAAGAGAATATAGTCTCGTTCGGAACAATGACGTTTCAGAGCCCATTTCATATCTTCGATTTGTTCTTTGCTACGTATGGGTTGGACATCAATGAGATGTGGTTTTTTGTTCATGGATTTTCGACCTCTTTATTTAAAGTGTTTTGAATGTATACTTTTGTTGTTGAATTAAAGGATATCAGAGAAATTGGGATGAAGTCAATGTTTGAAGGGATTTGAATGTAAACTAATATTTAAAAGTTTACTTTCAAACAAATGGGATTCTTAATTTATTAAGAATCCCATTTGTTTGATATTTTGATTATGTTAATTTGTTTGGACTAGAGGTGGAGTTAGTTGATGTAATTCTATTTTTTGATTTATTATTTCAGCTAATCCTTGTAAATCTGGGAATAAAATAAATTCATCTATTCCACAAATTTGTAGAAATTTGTTTGCATCAGGAAGGATTGCTGGATGTAAAGTAATCTTTTTTAAAATATTTTCGTTTATAAGGTTTCCGTTATATTCATTTTCTAGTGAATGTAATGAATTTCCTTGCAAAGTAAAAAAACCTTTTTGAGCAATTATTCTAGGATTATTTTTATTAGGAGCCATTGCAAAGCTATGTTGTATATTCTTTTTTTGAAAGTCATCAGGATATTTAAACTTGTCTACTGGAAATACAATTTTATCTCTGTTAACGGATTTTTCATTTAATCTTATTGGATCTAGCATCCATATGCATGCATTTTGTTTATCATTTTGCCAATTTTTTAAGGCGAAATATATAGATATTGCAAAAGATTCAGTCCAATCTAACAACCTAGTTTTTACACCATGATGTTGCATTATGTAAAGAAGATCCCAACTTTTTTTTGTAATTAAGGTTTGTGATGAAATTTTGAATTGATTATATGCTGATTCTTCTATTTCTTGGTAGCTTTTTATGTTATTTCCCAAATTCAAACGGAATAATCCTGAGTTTAGTTTGTAACTTGAGTTATTATGACCTCTAAACCATACTTTATTTGTTTTACTATTATTAGTGAATTCACTAACCTGGTTTAGAATTGAAATCCATTCTTGTGAAAATGCCATGTTTATCATCCTTTTAATTAAATTTATACAAATAAAAAAGTCCCTCGTGTTATAATTGAAAGCGACCAAGCAATCAATTAGTGAAGGGGACTTTTTGTGTATGCATTTTTAATTAAATTTTCTATATGAATCATAACATAAAATGTTTCTCTTCTCTAGTTGAAAATCTTAGAAAAGAGGAGAAAGATTATGTCAAAGCTCGTCAAATTAGAACAAGCTGAAAAAAATGCAAGATTGAGAGATATTGAGAATTCAAAGATCTTGTCAGAGGAAGAGATGTACATAGCAAATGAGCTTCAAGCAAAAGCTAATTCGCATGGAATGAAGTTAGTACCTGAACGGAAGATAAAAAACAAAGCTAAATTTGTTCAGATCATTCAACAAAATATCCAGTATTTATTTGAAATTGATTATTTAACAAATGCTGAGAAGGTATTTTTATTAGATATTTCAATGTGTGTAGGTTTTTTAAGTAATTGCTTAGTTAGTGATATTAACTCTAAAGAACAAATTCCATTAACTCAGCGAGAATTAGCAAAAAAAATAGGAAGACATGAAACAAAAGTTAGTCCTTTGGTTAGAAAATTAATTGATAAAGGCATTATTGCTCGTTCAGAGAGTGGTGTTGATGATAATAATGTTAGGGCATATGCTTTGTTTATAAATCCTCATGTTATGTTTTCAGGGAATAGAGATGAAGTTAATCCAACACTTAAAGCTATGTTTAGAAAGGTTCCTAAACAACTTAAAAATTTGCCTATTAAATTATTTTAAGTCTACTTTAATTAGTAGGCTTTTTTTGTTAATTTCGTACTTACCAAAAACGGTAAGTTTACTTACCAAAAACGGTAAGTACGAAAAATCCTGAAACCCTTGATATTACTGGGTATTTTCTACTTTGGTATGCTTGTCCCTTCTTACTCTATATAGAAATAGCTAAAAGTTCCGCAAGGAACGGGTCGTATTTTCTTTCGCTTTGCTACAGAAAATCTCCACCCTTTTCGCTTTGCTACATCCTTGCAAAACTTTTTTCGGCTCGAGTTTTGGTGGCACCAAGCCGACACATCCAAAAGCAACTATTTAGGTTTACCGGCTTGAATTTGTTATTATACGAGCCGAACCGCTAATACTTTCGAATTATAATTTCATTTACCACATGTATAGATACGTAATACGTGGGGTTTCGCCCCCACACGACGAACCAGCCTCTACTCCAAAAGTCAACGGAAAAGCGAAGTACAATGGAATGGCAATAGCCGCACCGTTGTACTTGTAATTAAATACACCATCATAGCGCTCATTTTTCGTTCTAAGAGCGTTATTTTGATTTTATTAGGAAATCTATTAGTTTGTGTTTAAAATCTAATAGAAACGATTTTGAGAAGTTATAAAAGCCTTGTTTGTTTTATATACGAGGAAGAATTGTTGATCTAAGAGTAAAAAAACAAGTTTTTAGTCTTCCTAAATATCCATTGAAAACCCATTGGATGTACATTGAAAGTGCGTTGGAACTCCATTGAATTTTTTGTATTTGTGATATCACGTTTTTGTTAGGCTTTGCCTAACCTGTCACCCTTGGTGATAGCAAAAATCCCTTATGCTCTTGCACTTGTTGAACTTACTCTTTTCTTTGTTTGATTTGAAATCTATAATTTCTAATTTTATAAAATTATTTGTTTCAAAATTGTTAGAAAAGTTTTTTGGCGCGGCGACGGTCTTCGCTATATGTATTGAATAATCATTTATTAAGAAAAAAATGAAGTATAACTTAGATCTGTGAAGAATTTGTTATTTTTATATGACAGAAGGATATGAACCTTAGTAAAATGAATTAGTAAAAACCTAGGTTTGATACCTAGGTATCAAGGTTGATATTTCCGAAAATAACCCTTGATATTTAAAAAACTTAGGTTTTTATCTAAGTTTTAAAGGTGGGTAAAAAGATGGATAAAAGTGAAAACCTAGGTGAAGAAAAACCAGGTTATATAGCGATGACTGTTAAAGAAGTTGCATTGTGTTTAGATGAATCGCCAAATGTTATAAGAAATTGGATGAAAGAATTAAGGATGTATATTCCTTTAGAGAAAAATGAATCAGGATACAATGTTTTTAACGAAAAAGCTCTTGAACAAATGAAGATAGTTAAACAATTGCATCGAGAACAAAATTACTCAATAAAACAAATTGAACATTACTTTGCTACGGGTGGAGAGAGTATAAAACCTGTTCCTAGCAAAGAAGTTGGTGAGATTTTAGCTGAAGAATTAAAAGCATTAAAAAATGAAGTTAGTAGACTTAGAGAACATAATGAGAAACAAGAAGAATTTAATAAGTTGTTAATTGAACAATTACAAAAACAACAAGATTATATTGATAATAAGTTAGAGAAACGGGATCAGAAGTTACTTGAAACAATCCGTGAAGTACAAGAAACAAAAGTATTAACAGCATCTACTGAATCCAAAGGTTTTTTTGCGAGGTTATTTGGAAAATAACCATTTTAAGATTTATGATCCGAGTCCTGGCGTTTATGCCGCGAAAGTTCCTTGACGATGAGGGGAACCCTCATGCAAACTCGCCAGAGGTGGCCCCAGAAGGGCGGTTTTTGCCCGCTGGGGTTATCTTTGGGAGTTTGAGGGTTCAGAGGCTCGTGGTCAAGGGAACCGTGGAATAAAAAGCGAGGACGGACCCCAGGACAGGGCAAAAACCAATGTCTTCGCCAAGATTCGTGGTTTTACTGTTAGAAAAAGGCGAATAAGAATATAGCATAAATACAATAAAGGAATG
>NZ_QORZ01000041.1:0-673 GCF_008368785.1 Bacillus sp. AY3-1
GCGCCCGTGTTACCTTGAGGCCCAGTGGCACCGGTAGCACCAGTAGCGCCAGTAGCGCCTGCTGGCCCAGTAGGCCCGGTAGGTCCTTTAATGAATGAAGCAGAATTAACTAGAGCGGTTTGTAATGCTGCTATTAATTTAAGAAGCTCTTGAAGTGTGCAAGGGTCGATTCGGAATAGTTTTGTAATGTATGGTAAATAATTAATTAGATTTTGAAGCTCGATAAATACAGCGCTTGCTACGAAGGTTGGATTGTTTAATATAGTTATTAAGTTTTTAATAATAGCTAACCCTTGTGCTTTCAGGGAGGAAGTAGCGTCTAGTGAACAAATAAATTTACTTAGTAGGTTCAATGTATCGATTAGATCTTCAATGTTTTGAGGAGATGGATTTGCGAAAAGTTTTGGGATTATTTTTGTTAAATCAATAATGATTGCACGGAATGTTCTAAGTTGTACCTTAGTAACTGGGATTGATGGGGTATTTGGGATTCGTCCGGCGCTACTTGGAAAGCATGGTTTGGAGAATTTGTTCTGACTGTCGTTAAAATGAGACATTAAATCTCTCCTTTCTCATGAGGATATGAACGAAACTCATCATAGTAGATGCAAAAATTAGTTAAATGGTCATAGTAAAATCGTTTGTTTAAAGAAAAAATAGAAAAAACGCCTTA
>NZ_QORZ01000042.1:0-1521 GCF_008368785.1 Bacillus sp. AY3-1
TGTTCTATATTACACCTCTATATCCTAATCGTCAACACCTTTTATTCAATTAATAATAAAAATAATTCCAAAGGTATTTTCTATATTAGTTTCAGTTATTTAATTCCTCTAATTCAATGAAAATAATGAAAAGGACATCCTATTACATACAAAGCGTCCTTTTCATTAAACACTATATACATACTCTTATAAACTTTAACATTCTTCATTCTCTTTAACATTTCGCTCGCCTCAGATAAATAAATCAATTAATTTACGTTTATCCGCCCATATCACTCCAAATAAAACTAAGCTACCACCTATTCCTATTCTCCACGTCAAAGATTCATTTAATAGAACAATTGAAGCAGCGATACTTATTAACGGTAACGCATTTAAATATAATCCACTTACTGATGCCGAGACTGTCTCTAATGCTCTATTCCAAAACCAATACGCTAAAATTGTTGCCCCAATAACAAGATATATTACACTAAACCCTGTCTTCCATGTTTCGATTTTTGGAAAACCATAGTAAAAAATTTCTGCCATTGCAAATGGTAATAGAATAACAGCTCCAATAATTAAAGTTAATGTTGTAAAAACCTTGTTTGATAGATACTGTTCTTGTTTTGGTCGCTTCAGCAATACTGTATAGAAAGCAAATAAGAACGTACTTAATAAAATAAGGATATCTCCTATTAAAGATACTTCTTGATCGACATTACTAGATGGAATTGTAATAAGAAGTACTCCGATAGCCCCCAATACAATACCGATCCAATAATTAAGTTGAATTTTTTCTTTCAAAAAGAACGCTGAAAAAAGAATTGTAACTAAAGGTAAAGCAGCATCAATAATACTAACATGCAATCCACTCGTTAAAGAAATACCGTAGGATGTGAACATAAAGTACCCAGCTATGCCAGTAAAAGATAGCAAACTCATTCTTTTCCACGGGACTTGTTTATGTACAACAGATCTTTTTAATTGTTTAAATGAGAATAGTAAACAGATTCCACCAGCTAAGAAAAGGCGGATAAATAACAAAGTAAATGGCTGAATAGATTCTAATGCCCACTTTGTTGGCGCAATGGCTGTCCCCCATAATATAACAGCCACTAATAACATGCATATTTCTTTCATAATCCCCCACACCCATCAAAAAAATATATGTTAACTATCTTAATTATAGATTTTTTCTTATGTGAAATCCTTTAAAAATGTAAAAACGTTATGTGAAAAACAACTAAATAGCTATTTTTCACATAACGTTTTCATATAAAGAGTAAAATATTTTTAATCATTCTACAACCTAATTAATATAAAAAGGTAATTCTTACCTTAAACTAAAATTTAAACGTATTACTTTATCACCTTTTACGACATTATCGCTCAAATTTTAGTTTAGACAGTCCCTATTTCATCTTTTTTCCTCTTTAAGATTACTAAATTTATGAATTTTAACAGGTGATACATAAAAATAAACACAAAAAAACCTAAGTCGAATCGACTTAGGTTTTTGCTTGGCGACGTCCTACT
>NZ_QORZ01000043.1:0-22683 GCF_008368785.1 Bacillus sp. AY3-1
CGTTTTCGGGGTTCACTTCAGTGAGCAGGTGTTTTTAAAGGATTTCATCTGGGTTTTGAGGATGATGATTTTCCTCTTTCTTTTCATCTTTTTGGAACATCGATTGAATTTTATCAATTGTTTGTGGAGCTAATTCAATCATTTTTTCTGCTAAATGTGTCGCATTTTGTAGATGCAGAATATTTACTCCATCTTTATTCACTACAAGAAATGCTACTGGTGTAATAGAAACACCACCCGCGCTACCGCCACCAAATGCAGGGTTACCGTTTGCTCTTTGTCCATCATTCGTTTGGAAATCAGAACCTCCTGCTCCAAAACCGAACGCTACTTTAGAAACCGTTAACACCACACCACCGTCAGCCGTTTGAACAGGCTCTCCAACAATCGTATTTACATCAACCATTTCTTTTAAATTTTCCATTGCTGCTTTCATTAACCCTTGAATTGGATGATCCACCGTTCATAACCTCCTTTGTCATATCTTTCCTAGTTTTTCCGAAAGTTTGTGAACTAAACATAAAATTTTATATTGATTTCAAAAAACTTAAGTTGTAATATTTAGAAAAATAAAAAAGAGGTCGATTCTTTATGATGAGAAAATTAACAAAGAAAGATCATGAACAAGTATTCGCTTACCTAAAAGAAGAGGCAGCCCTTAACTTGTTTATTATTGGGGATATTGAGGCTTTCGGTTATGATACAGATTTCCAAGAACTATGGGGAGTATTTAAAGAGGATGGAACATTAAAATCAATTTTACTCCGCTTCCACGATTCATTTATCCCATATAGTAAAGAAGAATTTGCCGCCTCTGACTATGAGGCACTTCTTTCAGCGTATAAGCCGCTTAAACTATCTGGCAAGTCAACTATCGTAGAAAAATTTGAAACTTCTCCTGCTATTCAACTAGGTGCCAAAAGTGATATGTATTTTTGTGAATGTCTAAATGGCAACAGCTTACCTGACACGCCTATTCATGAAACGATTAAGCTTGCATCAATAGATGATGTAGATCGAATTATGCAATTAAGAAGTAGCATCGATGAATTCCCGACTGCTAATGAATCAGAGAAAATATTAAGACAAGCTCTCGAAACAAATACGGGACGTACTTATTATATTGAAAAAGACGGCGTAATCATCGCATCCGCCTCTACTTCCGCTGAAAATTCATTATCCGCTATGGTAGTTGGCGTATGTACACACCCGAATTATCGCGGAAATGGCTACGCTTCACTCATATTACAAAAAATGATTCAAGACTTTACGAAAGAAGGCCGAACACTTTGCTTATTTTATAACAATCCAGCTGCTGGACGAATTTATAAACGTCTAGGGTTTAATGACATCGGGATGTGGACGATGTACCGATAATAAGAGGTACTCTATAAGAGGAAATAGTTGTAACTTAGCAATAAAAGCCGATTACACAAAAACTTCACACCGTTATTATGAAGATTGAAAAACTACTTGCGGAGCAATACTCTAACTAAAACATGTTATGTATTCAAGCTAAATTTAGATAGATAAACGCCCCAATTGTTGCATCTACTCCAGCAATTGGGGCGTTTATCCTCAAATTCTTTCCACTATATTTATGAAACATTTATTCCACTTATGTCGCTATTATCATTACGTGCAAATGCTCTTCTTAATATTACTGCTTCTTATTATACTGTGCTTTAAAATCAATATATTCCTGTCTCGCGTCTTTGTTATTATCCTGTTTCCTATTAAAATAAGTTATAATTTGGAACATATTTTCTACTAATTTTCCATCCTCATTCTTTTTCTTATAATCTATATCAATACTTAATTGTAATATCTGTTTTGGATTTTTTGCAGAGTCAAAACTAAGTGAAATTGTTGATCCATCATATTCATCATAGTTAATTTTTAACTTATCATTAATAATACTTTGGAATTCGGATTCAGTTAGTCGATATCCCACTGAATTAGGCTGATCAAACTTTTTTATATCATCCCCGGGCTTCATCTTTAGTTTCCCTATCCCTTTTAAACGATCTACAATTAAGTTCACGTATGAACCATCTAGATTTGAATCCGGACTTTGCACCTTTTCATTTTTATACATAATATTTGTACTATAATTAACTTCTTCTTTATAATTTTTATCATCTACTTCCGAGGTAATTTCTTGTGTTGTATTCCCATATAAACTTTTATCTTTTATATTATATACACCTGTCGAAGTTTGGTAGATTGTTTTACTATGCTCTCCATCTTCTTTTTGTTCATATGTACTATATATACCTCTTTGTTCCACAAAAGCATACCCATCATCACTCGCAGACATAACCTTTTTCATGTCACCTTCATCCAATGCCTTAATAAATGGCTCATACTCTACCTTTTCTTCAAAAAAACTACATGCTTGTAGTAGGCTGATTGTTATTATGATAGTAATCATTTTAGAAACCTTTTTTGTGTTCATTTCATCATCACACTACACTCTCTACATTTTCGATCAGATTATCTTCTAATCACTTTAATCACCTTACATAATTAAATTTTCTTTTAAAAGTTAAAATACTCTCCTGTAAATAATTACTTTTCTATCATCAAAACTTACAATACACACTTTCTTTATGCCTTACGTTTCGATTTACCTTTTTTATTTTTCTTTTGATATCTTGGAGTTTCTCTTTTATGTTGCTCCCACGTTTTATTAAATGACGGAAATTTAAACCTGCAATATGCTAATAGCTGAAATTCAGCTGCTCCGATGGCTATCGTATACATTAAAAAGGTCCCTACTACATACATAAATAAATCATCAAACCCATAATTATTATGAAAATATATCAAAATAAGAATAGTTACTGCGTATAGTGTAGCCCACTTCATCATCTTTCCTTTTGTTTCACTAAAGAAAGAAGCAGACCTTTCATCCATACTAAACGCACCTTTACTCGCTTGTTTAAATGTATCAATTGTTGTCAAAACATGAAAAATTACTGCTCCTAAAAGTAATAAACCCACATACATTATTGTAATCCAGTCAATTGAATTATTAGCCATTTTAGTAACAGTCAAAGCAATAGGAGCTATTGTTGCCAATTGGAATGAACATAATAATACGACAAGGGTTTGCAGTTTTTGAAATTTAAATTGAGCTATCGGAAATGAATAAATAACGAAAAGAATTATTTGTATAATATATAAAAATACTTCTAACTTAACAATTCCTATATTAAAGAGAAGCATGCAGTAATCCCACCCAGCTGATAAAACAATAGAAAAAATTGTTATTGAACTAAATAGTATTCCTCCAAACATAAACCCTGTAGCACCTTGAGGGTCTAAACGATATTCACATGTCATCCTAAACTTATCTAAATCTGCTTCTTTTATATTCCACATCCTGGCTCTTCACCTTCTATACAGTTTAAATAATTTTCATTCACTTCAATTCTATTTCACTCTTATTTACTTTTCGATTGGGATTTTGTATTTCGCTTTCAAAATCTCCCACGCATTCTCTCACTCTCTCATTCTCTTCCCACGTTATATTAAATGGCGAACATTTAAATTTATTCTGCCATTTCCCTTTATGTCTTACGTTTCGATTTACTTTTTTTATTTTTCTTTTGATATCTTGGAGTTTCTCTTTTATGTTGCTCCCACGTTTTATTAAATGACGGAAATTTAAATCTGCAATACGCTAATAGCTGAAATTCAGCTGTACCTATGGCTATCGTATACATTAAAAAGGTCCCTACTACATACATACCTAAAGTATCGAATCCATAATCGTTATGAAAATATAGCAAAATAAGAATAGTTACTGCGTATAATGTAGCCCACTTCATCATCTTTCCTTTTGCTTTACTAAAAAAGGAAGCGGATCTTTCATCCATACTAAATGCACCTTCACTTGCCTGTTTAAACGTATCAATTGTTGTCAAAATATGAAAAATTACTGCTCCTAAAAATAATAATCCTGCATACAGTAATGTAATCTGATCAATTGAATTATTAGCCATTTTAGTACCAATCAAAACTACGAGTAATATTATTGCCATTTGAAATGCATTTAATAATACAACAATTGTTTGTAGCTTTTGAAATTTAAATTGAGCTTTTGGAAATAAATATAGAATGAAAAAAATTACTTGCAGAGCATATAACAACACTTCCAGCTTAACAATTCCTATATTAAGGAGAACCATACAGTAATCCCAATCACCTGATACAATAATAGAAAAAACGGCTATTGAACTATAAAGTATTCCTCCAAACATCAAGCCTGTAGCACCCTCAGGACTTAAACGATCATTACATGTCATCCTAAACTTATCTAAATCTTCTTCTTTTATATTCCACATCCTGGCTCTTCACCTTCTATATGTTTCAATTATTTTGCGCGCACTAAAATTCTATTAATATATTATTTATTTTTCGTTTTGAATTTCTTATTTCGCTTTCGAATTCTCCCACGCATTCTCTCATTCTCTTCCCACGTCATATGAAATGACTTGAATTTGAATCTACAGTACGCCAATAGTTGGAATTCTGCCGCTCCAATTGCAACCGCATACATTAATACAGTTCCCACTCCATACATAACAAAAAAATCAATTGAATAATCATTTTGAAAATACATCAAAATAAGTAGTATGAATATATATATTATAGCCCCCTTTATCATAGCTCCTTTTGTCTTACTAAAAAACGAGGTGGATCTTTCATCACAACTAAATGCACCTTCACTTGCTTGTTTAAATGTATCTAGCGTTGCTACAATATGGATAATAACTGCTCCTACAACTAGTAGCCCGGTATACATCCTACCAATTGAATTGTCAGCCATTTCAGAAACAATTGAAACTACAAATAATATCGTTCCAAGTTGAAACGCATATAGTAATACGATTAGCGTTTGTAACTTTTGAAATTTAAAACATGCTTTCGGAAATAGATATATAATTAAAAATATAATTTGAATACTAAATAACACAATTTCAGTTTTAACAATTGTTCTATCAAAAAAATTGTTGTAGTAATTCAAATCACCTACAAAAATAATAAACATAAATATTGAAATGTAAAATATTGTTCCAAGCATAAAACCCGTAGCACCCTCAGGACTTAAACGCCCTTTACATGTCATCCTAAACTTATCTAAATCTTCTTCTTTTATATCCCACATCCTGACTCTTCACCCTCTATAAAGTTTAAATAATCCTCATACACTTAAATTCTATTTCACTCTTACTTACTTTTCGTTTTGGATTTTGTATTTCGCTTTCGAATTCTCCCACGCATTCTCTCATTCTCTTCCCATGACATATGAAATGACTTGAATTTAAATCTACAATACATTAATAGCTGAAATTCAGCTGCGCCGACAGCAACTGTATACATTAATACAGTACCCACTACATAAAGAACTAAAACATCAATTCCATAACCATTATGAATATATATCAAAATAAGCAGGATTAGCGCATATATTGTAGCCTACTTCATCACATTGCCTTTTGTTTTACTGAAAAATGAGGTGGATCTTTTATCCTTACTGAACGCACCTTCACTCGCTTGTTTAAACGTATCGATAGTTGTCACAATGTGAACAATGGCTGCTCCTAGGAATAACATACCTACATATATTAATGTAATTCTGTCAATTGAATCCTCCGAAATTCCAGGAAGAATCAACGCTGTGAATGTTATAGTACCTAATTGAAATGCATATAATAAAATTACAAAAGTTTGTAGTTTTTGTAATTTAAAACACACTTTTGGAAATGAATATAGAATTAAAAACATTATTTGTAAGCTATATAACACAATTTCAATTTTAACAATTGTTTTGTCAAAGAAAGTAGTATAATACTCCAAGCCCCCCATAAAAATAAAAAACATAAATACTGAAGTATAAACTACCCCTCCAATAAAGAAAACTACAGCACCTTCAGGACTTAAACGATTTTTACATGTCATCCTAAATTCATCTAAATCTTCTTCTTTTATTTTCCACATATAATTACACCATCTTTTCTAAAATCATGTAATAACTCTATATTTGTAAACAAACTAGGAGTAAATAAATGTTTTGGTATTTCATATTAAACTAGCCTTTTTTACTTTTTCTAATAAACATAAAATATAACAATAACATCGATATTAACCCTGTCCCACCGCCCAACACCCCTCCATATTCTTCTAGATATATGCAAGAAATATACTACCAATAAAAAATATTATTCCGAAGATAACAATCCACTTCCCCAGAAACTCTACTACTTTATATAGAATTAAAAAAATAAACATAATCCCCACAATAATAGGTGCTATTACACTTTCAAATAAACCTTTTTCTTTTTTTACAGCTTTAGAATCTTTATTCAAGATATTACATTCCTCCCTTTACTAGTTAATTTATGAATAATGTATTCATTCTATCTTCAATGTAAGTTTACGAGTATCATTTATAACTTTCATTTCAGTTTTTGTTTCGCTTTTGTTCTTTCTCTCTTATTCTTTTTCTATTTGCTATAAATTCTTGGCGTTCCTTTTCATGTTGTTCCCACGTAATATTAAATGATGGAAATTTAAAGCGACAATACACCAATAGGACGAATTCTGCTGATACTACAGCGAATATATATAATATTATTGTTTGTGTCACATAAATTGCCATTTCATCAAATGTATAATTAAGGTTTAAAAAAATTAATACAAGTAGAACTATTACACTGATTGTTATTCCAATCAAAAAATATAATTTCGTGTCAGTAAAAAACGAGACAGCCGGTCCTTCTAATTTATATCCTCCATGCTTTGCTTTTCTAAAAACATCGATCGTTACTACAATGTGAGTACAAAGCGCCCCTAACATTATTAAACCAATATAAACTAACGTTTTATTATTACTTGGAAAATCAAACATTCCTTCAACCATCATAACGATAAATGGTAATGTTGCTAATTGAAAAGAATAAAATAAAGTCACGATGGCTTGGAGTTTCTGTAATTTAAAAGCAACCTTTGAAGACATGAAAATTATTAAAAAAATCAACTCCAAAATGTATAACTTTACCTCAGATCGTACCAAAAATGTTTCAAATGGTGTTAAAGAAATCTTATCACCGTTCAGCAAAACACCTAAAAACATGATGAACATTGGTATAGAAGTATATGCAAAAACTCCCCCATAAAAAATTCTTATATAATCCGGACTTAATCGATTTCTATTTTCAATTTCAAAAAGACCCATATCTTCTTCTCTTATATTCCACATTCAGCCTTTTCACCTTCTATACAGTTTAAATAATTCTCATACACTTAAATTCTATTTCACTCTTATTTATTTTTCGTTTTGGATTTTGTATTTTACTTTCGAATTCTCCCACACATTCTTTCATTCTCTTCCCACGTAATATTAAATGATTTAAATTTGAATCTACAGTACACCAATAGCTGGAATTCTGCTGCACCAACGGCTACTGTGTACAGTAAAACAGTACCTATTACATATCCAATAAAGGTATCAATCGCATAATCATTATGAAAATAAATCAAAATAAGTAGGATTAATGCGTATATTGAAGTTACTTTCATCATAGTTCCTTTTGTTTTACTAAAAAAGGAAGAGGATCTTTCATTCATACTAAATGCACCTTCACTTGCCTGTTTAAACGTATCAATCGTCGTCACAATATGAACAATCACTGCTCCTAAAAATTAGAAACCTACATATACTAATGTAATTCCGTCTATTGTATAATCAGACATTCCAGGAAGAATTAAAGCCGTGAATAATATCGTACCTAATTGAAATGCATATAATAACACGACAATCGTTTGTAACTTTTGAAATTTGAATCTAGCTTTTGGAAATGAATATAGAATTAAAAAAATTATTTGCAAGCTATATAGCACAAGTTCCATTCTAACGATTGTTTTCTCAAAGAAAGTAGTATAATAGTCCCAACTAAAGGTTACTAAAGTACCAATAAGAAAAAACATCATAACTGAAACATATACTATGGTTCCTATCATAAAACCTAAAGCAGCCTCAGGGCTTAAACGGCTGCTACATGTTACTCGAAATCCATCTAAATCTTCTTCTTTTATATTCCACATTCAGTTTTTCACCTTCTATACAGTTTAAATAATTTTCATTCACTAAATTCCCATTACATTCGTAACTTTTTTAAGTATCTTCATCTTTTGTATAACTAAATTTAGATAATCTTGTATGTATATCATCACTACATTAATTGCCGTACATAATCCGAATGCTTTTGATAGTACAAATAGCCTTCTTTCTCCTCAAAAGCTCTAAATATTCTTCTCTCTTTCACTTAAGCATATCCCTCATACTCTATTTTTGTTTCTCTGAAATTGCACTCACTTAGTAAAAACGTTACAGTTATCACAATTGTATCTTCAGAAAGTTGATAACCTCCCATTGACAATATGCTAGGAGGTTATTACAGTTATTTAAAATTTGTTTTTTATTTTAATGGATTCGATTTTTGCAAATAATAATGTTATTTAATTTGAGAGAAGCGAATACTAAAAACATACTGCTTAATAACTCGTAATTAAGTCTTCACCCTCATATCTAGGGTCTTTCTCAACTTTACCATCTTTTGTTTTGATGACTTTTAGTCTACCTAACCACTCTGCTCCGTTATATGTCTCTTCACTTACCCATACATTATGCTTTTTACCATCTACCTCAACTACTAGTGTGGGGTGTGTAAATATAAATTCCTCCTCTACGTGCCTACCTACAATTTCTGCATTTAACGATGTACCTTCTTCAACTAGTTTACTATTTTGATACCCTTCGATAATAGGTAATCCAATAAATACAAAGAATATGAGTCCAAATACGATTACTTTCTTCTTTGTACTCCATTTATTCTTTTCTTTCAATTCCTTCTGTCTCGCTTCTCTTTCTTCGCGTTCATCCAAACTCTCATTTAAAGCATCTTCCCATGCCTTAATTTCCGCTTCGATTTCTGCTTCAGCTCTTGCTAGTTTTTCTAATTGTTCATCGGTTGCTACCATCTCATATGACTTATCTCCAACCAAACGAATTTCAGCACCATTTTCTTTTACTTTTCGCAAGTCTTTTTCTGTACAATTAAACTCTCGAATGATTTCCCCTTGTGTGTTTACCAGTCTAACGTAAATGCTTTTTTTCTCCTTCTTCTTAAACATCTGAACTCCCCCTTATTTGTTTCCTATCATAGATAACCCTATTGCAATTAAGATAAAGAAAACGATAATAAGGAAAGTCTTCCCTTTGCTTACTTGTGTTGTAGAACCTTCCAAGACAGCCCCTATAAAAATTTGGAAAAGAAGAATACCTAGGAGAATATCAACCAACTTGTTGCTACTCTTCTTTAGTGGTTTTTCTTCTACTATCGGTTTTATCTGAACTGCTTCTTTTCTTATTTGTTTCGGTTTCTTTTTCTTGCGTCTATGATTCACTCAACTTACTCCGCCACATTTTAAACTTAGCTGCAAATTGATCTTCAATTCTTCAAAACAAATCAGCTCCCTTAGAATGATTTATTATTATGAAAAGACTTTTCATAATTCACATAATCTTGCTTCGCTTTCCTCTTTAACTTCATACTGTCACCAGTTACTCTAGGCATTTTTAGTTTCATTACGTTCCCTTATTGTTCCTATCATAAATCCTAAAGCATCCTCAGGACTCCAACGATGTTTACATATCATCTGGAATTTATCTGAATATTCTTTTATATTCCGCATTCAAGTGCCCCACCTTTAACCACATTCACTTAAATCATGTAGATTAAAAATAAAAACCTTCTCATTTTAACAAAAAGAGAAGGTTTTCTTACTGTTATACATTCATGCCATATTCAAAACTTTCCCTCTTGAAATAACGTATTATAGTTAATCTTTTTAATTTTATTTTCACTATTAATTTAGGCATTTTTACTTTTCTTAAAAAACACCACATATGCAAATAATGACGAGATTAAGAGAAATACACCTGCCCCTATACCCTCATATATTTTAAAATAAACAGCAGCAATTATCACAAATATGGACATTATTATTATTAGAATCATTGTATATTTCATTATAAATTCTAACACTTTATAGATAGATACTATTGTCCTTTCAAAAAAACTTTTCTCTGCTTCCGAAACATTCCGATCTTTATTCAAAATAACACCTTCCCCTCTTTACAAATTGACTTTCGAATAAATTTTCCCTTTCAAAATAAGAACAGAGCGAACTGCAGAACGTAACTACTCCCCATACAGATTGACCCAACTGAAAAATCTCATGTCGAACTATTCAATCAATTGCATATAGATTTTAGAATAAAAAAACCTCCTCATTCTAACAAGAAGAGAAGGTTTTATTTATGTCATTTCCCCAAATCCTATTCAAAACTATCTCTTTTATGATATTTCCATATTTTAAAAGTCACAAGCTTAAAATATTATTCTTCATTAAATACAGCAATCTTCACTTCAACATACTGTAAAGACTCATCACCGCTAAACACATGATAAATTGGCGAGGCTAAATTCAGATTATTATCCTCCATATACAGAAGCATTTCACCATATACCTGCTCTGTTAATTTTTCATAATCTCCCGTATATCGTTTCATGAGCATCTCATCAACATAATAATAGCTCCTAAATTGAAGTGTTTCTGATGCTGGAATTTTATCTTCATTTACTGGCATGAATAATTCAACGTACATATTTTCATCAGATGGTATATTTTTCAAAGCATAAAACATCGGACCTTTTACTGTTAAATTCGCTGTTGCAATTTCTGACATAAAATGTTCAATTGCTTCTTCCATATCTTCGTAATGAAAATAGTACTCTTTCGAAACTACATTTGTATATGCAATACTTTGTCCTTCTATTATCATTTTATTGTTTCACCTACTTCTATAATAGGAGCATAAATATCTAGCCACATGTCACCGTATACATCTAAACATACGTGATAAAAACCGTTTTCTAATTTAATATGATGCTGTTCTGCAAACTCATGTATTAAATTATAAGCCTCTTCAATATCACCATCTTCATCAGTAAATCGAACACTTAATGCCTCTTCAATAATTAATCCATCAATATACTCATATGCAGAATTCTCTCCTAATTTAACACGTTCATTTACTGGAACAGAATATGTATATTCGCCGTACTCTGGTTCATTTTCCAATGGCTGATATTTAAAAAGAACGGGACCTACAGCATATATTCCATTATGAACAACTTGATTTCTCAGTGCGATAGCAGGTAATAACCAATCTTCTTTTTTTACAATTTGAGTAATACTAATTAAATTTAACAGTGATAATGCTTTATATTGAATTTTCATAATACCTACTCCTTTTACTATTCTTTCTCTCGGCTATATATTTTTTGTTT
The DNA here is from genome assembly GCF_008368785.1 of Bacillus sp. AY3-1. Classification (NCBI taxonomy): domain Bacteria; kingdom Bacillati; phylum Bacillota; class Bacilli; order Caryophanales; family Bacillaceae; genus Bacillus; species Bacillus sp. AY3-1. The sequence continues at coordinate 11,427 of NZ_QORZ01000043.1, forward strand.
CTTCAAATGTCACTTCCGCTCTTTTTCATGTTCCTTCCACATTTTATTAAATAGTGAACATTTAAACCTACTATACTCATTTTCTTTACGCCTTACGTTTCGATTTACCTTTTTTATTTTTCTTTTGATATCTTGGAGTTTCTCTTTTATGTTGCTCCCATGATATGTTAAATGAAGGGAACTTAAATCTACAATACATTAATAGTTGAAATTCAGCTGCACCGACAGCAATTGTATACATTAATACAGTACCCACTATATAAAGGACTAAAACATCGAACGCATAATTAGTATGAAAATAAATCAAAACAAGAAGGGTTAGTGCATATAGTGTAGCCCACTTCATCACATTCCCCTTTGTTTTACTAAAAAATGAGGTGGATCTTTCATCCTTACTGAACGCACCTTCACTCGCTTGTTTAAACGTATCGATAGTTGTCACAATGTGAACAATGACTGCTCCTAGGAATAACATACCTACATATATTAATGTAATTCTGTCAATTGAATCCTCCGAAATTCCAGGAAGAATCAACGCTGTGAATGTTATAGTACCTAATTGAAATGCATATAATAATATTACAAAAGTTTGTAGTTTTTGTAATTTAAAACACAATTTTGGAAATGAATATAGAATTAAAAACATTATTTGTAAGCTATATAACACAATTTCAATTTTAACAATTGTTTTGTCAAAGAAAGTATTATAATACTCCAAGCCCCCCATAAAAATAAAAAACATAAATACTGAAGTATAAACTATCCCTCCAATAAAGAAAACCATAGCACCTTCAGGGCTTAAACGACTGCTACATGTTGCTCGAAATCCATCTAAATCTTCTTCTTTTATATCCCACATCATCTATCTGCACCTTTCGTGTAGTCTGATTACCAAAATATAGATTTAAGTTTCTCCCCTATTTTAAATTTTTCTTCTATCTTTTCAGTTACATTTTTTACTCCTTTTTTAGCAAGATCAATCGCACTGTCCCCGCCGAATTTTTTCCATTTTATATTTGCTACGGCTGTAATACCTACCGCAACACCAGCCCCAACCACAGTACCAAGCGGCGGAAGGAAAAACGATCCTGCTACAGCACCAGCTGCCATCGCTCCAGCATTTGCTCCAATATCTACAGCTGAATCTGTTGCTATATCTACTACATCTTTTAACTGCCAACCATCTTTTCTATCATCTACACCTTGCTTAGCGTCTACAACATTACCTCCAACTGACACAACCGCTCCAAAAATACCTGCTCCTTTCAATATCCCCCCTGCTTTACCCAGGCCTTTAAACGATTCTTTCCATTTCATAGGGTTAATATCCTTTAAGCCGTCTGCCCAAGCGGCTTTAAATGAACTCAGTCCTTTTTTCCCAATCGCGGTAGGCAATCCTTTGTTCTCCCGATCCATCCGAAAATCTGCGTAATTTTGAAACTCTGGTAATTTATAAATATTTCTGCGTGCCTTTTTTATTTGTTCCTTTGTTGTTTTCAAACCCTCGAATTTAAATTCTAATTTATCCTTTAAATATTTGAATAAAACGTCATCTTTATTATCCATTTTAAGTATTCTTTCTGCTAAAACCATATCTTCTTTCTTAGAAGTCGATAATGTATATGCCCCTTTACCTTTTCGGCCTTTAGGATCAAAAAGGACTTCCAAACCCAATTTCTTTGTAACATAATGCATACGTATGTAGGCATTTAAAGTAGCCTTAGCTCCCTTGTTCCCAATATCAAACTTAGTCATGCCATCTGCCAATCCCTTAATGATATTTCCAATTGATGTGTCAGCTAATAACTTCCCTATTGAAGCGATAGACAAATTCCCATTATTCACTTTTATTTGTTTCATTCCCTCATCTATCTTACGCATTAATTCATCAAACTCTTGCAGGTCACTTTGCTTACTATTATAAGTCTCTAATTTTTCTAATGTATCACTGATTTCTTTTTGGCTTTTTACAGCGCCTTCAGTGATGCTTGATGATGATGGATATTGAATTGCGACGATGTCACTAATCGTACCTACTGTTTTTTTCGCCTCTTCATTAGAGTGGCTAAATCCCTCACTATATCCATTAACTTTTTTCTTTACATCATCCAAATAACTTCCATGAATTTTTGCATCTGCATCACTGTCAACCTCACTGTTAAACTCCTCTATTGCTTTTTGAAATTGACTTTTTAACATTTCCGTTGTAACTGTAAATCCAGTGATAACAGCTCCATGAACTGTAGATAAATGATTCTTAATAGTATCAGCAGCTTTCCCTTGAAAAGAGTTAATTTGTGTAAAGTCCTCTATTTTTTGCTGCAATGTTTCCAAATGTTGATTTAACTCTTCAGCACTTGAATTAAACCGCTCTTGCAGTTCTTTTACTTCTTGTAACTCTATGATTTTGCTCATATTTTCCCCCTCCTATCCCTTTACATAGCACGGTGAGCTGAACTGTCTTTCAAATCTTTTCCAAGCTTTTCATCTTGCTGAACCATTTCTTGTCCTGTTTGCTGAATTCTACTAATATCCTTTTGTAGTATTTGTTCATATTGCTGCACTTTTTTCGATAACTTTTCAATCGCTTCACAATATTTTTTCAGTTTACTTAAATTCGTACGATGTAACTGCATACCATTAAATTTAGTCTTACCTAAATCACTAGCACCACTTTTCAAATCACTTACTTTCGCATCAAATACCCCTTTATTTAATTTAATTTCCCCCATTTATCATTTCCCCGCCTTCTGTACTTCTACTTGAATACTAGCGTCAACCATTGAAACACTTCTACTTAGAGAAAGAATACTAGACTCACATGTAGCGATTTCTCTTTCAAGCCGCCGTATAGCTTGATCGATGTCTTCTTGCACTCTCCCTAGTTCTCCAATAAATCTCCCTAAATTAGAAATGACTTGTTGTTCATACGTTTCTTTAAAAGTAGTTGCTCTTTGCCCCTTCCAACTACTCTCGTTTATTTCTAAAGACTTAAATTGCTCTTGATTTTGTTTAATTGCTTCAAGATTATTTACAAATTTCCCTTTAGCAGTTATTAGCCTTCGTAGTTTCATTTGTAATTCAGCCAATTGCCCTTGTTGATGACTTATACTACTTAATAAACCAGATTTTTGACTATTTAATTCCTCTATCCCCATGCAAATCCCCCCCTTAAATAGTTGGCACTTTAATTCTAGTAGCAAAACGATTTTCAACAAAATACCCTTCAAATGGATTTAATTTTGTACTACTTAAATCTTTATTAGATACATCGAAGACCATTTGGCCTGATGATTTTCTAAGTAAAATAACATGAGATTGCGTTTTTATTGTTTTTGAAACTAAGTCGTATCGACTGTCAATTGAATCAACATCACAGCCAATTACGAAGTGGATGCCCATAAATGCACCATTTGTTATTAATTCCGCTAAACTATATATATCGCTATCTTCTAAATTACTTAAAATATCATTTATATCTGCGATTACGATTACAATCGGCTTAAATTTCTTAATAAATTCAGCTGGGGTCACTGGTTCACTTGATGCTTCCTGCTCCTCTTTAAACGCCGCTTCTCTTGATTTATAAGCATTGGTAACTTGTTTAATTGTTTTCTCAATTCCTGTTTTTTCAGCTACATATAAAGCAGCACTCTCTCTATAGTTTGAGAAATTGCGTGTTCTTGTATCAATTAAACCTAGGTCAAAGTGTCCACTGTCAGCTAACTGTTGAAGGAATTGATGAACTACATTTTCAACTTCATCTTTCTTGATTCCCCCTACAACAATATTAGACGCTTCCGTTAAATCTAATTCGAGAGGCATAACGTTTTCTGTCTCTACACCAAATGTTAGTTTGCCTGCTTCAATAATTTTTCTTGTTTCTGGCCATGCAATAAATTCTTTGTATTCCAGAACTTCAGGTACCATAGGAATTGCTTTCGGTCTTTCTCCATCCCAGAAGGAATCCATCTCTTTTCCTTCAGTTTGTATATTTTCAATTCGTGTAAGGACATCTTCTCCATCTGTCGGTAAAGCTGTTTGGAAGATTGTTGGTTCGTCAATTTTAACTAAACCACGTCCTGCTAATTCTTCAATTTTTAACTCTGTTCTTCCTACAATCGCTCTAGATTCTGCCTCATCTATCATATATAGAGCAATTTGTAGTTTAATATTTGTATTTACTTGTACTCTCAATGCATTTTGACGTGTAGCTGTAAGCATTAAATGAATTCCTACCGCTGCCCCTTCACGTACAATTTGTGCAATAATGCGTTCAAAGTCTTCGACAAATCCAGCTTCTCTAACAGAATCATAGTTATCTAACGTAATTAATATTGTTGGTAATACTTCTTTACTAGCTCTCTCATACATTTCAAGACTTGCAACGCCATATTTACTTAGCAATTGCTTTCTCTCTTTTAATAGGTCTTCTATGCGACGAAGAAATTTCTCGCATTTTTCAACTTGGTCTAATGTAATGATGTCTGCCACATGCGGTAAAGATTTTAATGGCATTAAGCCATTTGTTCCGAAGTCTAATAAATACACATGCAAATGCTCCGGACTATGCTGACGAGCTACATCCATAATGACTGATTGTAAGAATGTTGATTTTCCGTAGCCTGGGCTTGAGAAGACCGCTACGTGTCCGTCTTTACTAATATCTAGTGTTAATGGTGTTTGTGATTGTAATTCAGGCTGATCTAGTAGACCAACTGTTGCTTTTAATGGTTTCTTTTCTTTCGTCCATGCTTCTTTGAACTGAATAACATGTAAGTCTTGTAAATATACGCTTTCTGGAAGTGGTGGTAACCACGGTCTAGCTAACGCTTCAATTTCATTTATTTCTGCGTAATCGTGAATGTAGTCAATAACAGCATCCAGTTCAGATGGTACGCTTATTACTTCTTTACTGCTACCAAGTCCACTTAAGTCTTCACTTAATATTTCATATTGTCCTAGATCATTTATTGCATAGATTGTTGCGTCTAAATGTTCTTTATCCTCTTTGTTTTCTACATAGTCTGCTCCGCTCCAAGCTGATTGGAATAGTTCATAAATTTCATTATTCCCAACTTGTAAGTACGCACGTCCTGGTAATGTAATTTCAGCAGCATCTGGTGTTTTTAAAATTTCATTACTATCTGACGTATTTTGAACTTTTAATGCTAGTTTGAATTTCGAGTTACTCCAAATTTGATCATCTACAACACCACTCGGTTTTTGCGTAGCTAATATTAAATGGATTCCGAGTGAACGACCGATACGCGCTGTTGAAACTAACTCTTTCATAAATTCTGGTTGTTCTGACTTCAGTTCCGCGAATTCATCACTAATTAAAAATAGATGTGGCATCGGTTCACTTACTAAGCCTTCTTTATACAGTTTTTGATACTGATTAATATGGTTTACATCATTTTCCCCAAATAATCGTTGTCTTTTTTGTAGTTCAGCTTTAATTGATGCGAGCGCTCTCATACTTTGTGCTCCATCTAAGTTCGTAATTGTTCCTAATAAATGCGGTAAGTTTTTGAATAAATTCGCCATACCGCCGCCTTTATAGTCAATTAGTAGAAAGGCTACTTCGTAAGGATGGAAATTGACTGCTAGAGATAAAATATACGATTGTATAATTTCCGACTTACCTGAACCTGTTGTACCTGCTATTAACCCGTGTGGTCCGTGTGCTTTTTCGTGTAAGTTTAAGTTTACGATATCTTCTTTACCACGTAATCCAAGTGGTACAGCTAAAGATTTATGCGCTGCATTTTTCTCCCAGCGACTTGTGATATTCAGTTCTTTTACTTTCTCAACACCGTACATTTCTAAAAATGTTACACTTTCTGGGATACTATTTTTTAAGTTTTGTAAATGATTTAACGGTGCTAATGCTCGTGAAATGTCTTCTAAATTGAACCCTTTCGGTACGTGATTGAGTTTAAATTGACGGTTAACAAGTTCTCCTTGCTCTAAGATGATGTTCCCTTGCTTTGCATCTCTTATATCAATTACCGTTTTCACGTGCTCCGGTAAACTTTGCATAACATCTTGTACAAATACAAGCGATACACCTAATTGACTCGGATCATCATTAAAGAATTCCATAACAACATGGTCTAGTATTAGTTTTTCATCTGTAATGAGAACGACATAGTGCGGTGCAAAGTACATTTTTTCATTAGTTGAACTTTTTTCATCTAGTTTTAATTTTCGTTCTTTCAATATTTGATACAAACTATTTAACACTTGATCACGGCTACGATCATGGTACACAAATCCACGTACATTTATATCGCGAACACTTCCATGTGGTAACCAGCGCATCCAATCCCATTTTTCTTTTTCTTCTTCAGGAAAAATAGTAATAAACTGCAAGTCATAATAACTATGGAATAACGCGGTTTGTACAACTAATAATTGTAATTGTTCTAACACTAAAGAGCGTTGTCCAATATAGCCAACCGGTCCATTTATCAAATCTGTTACAACAGGTACATCTTCCAATGATAGATAACGCTGTCTTAGTTCACGTGCTATATCAATTAATTCATCTTTTGTTTGACTAAATTCTTCTTCATTAAATTGGATTTCAAAACTCGTATTAGCTTGTCCTGTCCCAACGCTAAATGTTAAGAAATCATGATGTAGCATTGTTTTTTCATATATACGTGGATTTACTTGCACAGCCATATTACGTATAACTTCAACATTTGGATTATGATATTGTAATGCATGACGCTGCTTTTCACTTTCTGCATGTAAATCTTTCGTTTTTTGTTTTATATACTCTCTATAGCTTTTATCACGTTCGACAATGTCGACTTTATATTGCTTCAAATTTTTAATATACGATGTGACAGAAACAATGATTGTTACTAATGTCATCGCAATCGATGCGATAATAAACATTCCATATTTCATGAAAATAGCAAGTAATACGGTTACGACAATCATGACAAGTGAAGGTGCAATGATTCTTGCTAAATGCTCCGTTGGTTTTGACGGCATACTAGAAGGCTTTGCAATTGTCATTTTCTCTTCTGGTTCACGGTAAATAATACGTGGTGAACGATGATAGTCTGGATAACCACTTTGATAATTCGTTTCTGATTCTACTAAAATAGGTAACGCAGATTTCATTTTATCTTCTGAAGAAAGTACTTGAATGTCTTCACTACCAATCTCCAATAAAATACCATCAAAATATAATACGTCTCCTGATTCCAACATAACGCTATCTTTTAACTTCGTATAATTATGAAATACATCCCCGCCATACACGTTCACTCTAAAAGAATCGTACAACGTTTCGCGAGATAGCATTAAATCTACACTAGTCCCAGTAATAGAAATATCATCGTAATCGTTTTGACTCACTGTAAGAGAATGTTTCGTTCCGATATCAAACACTTTATTTGTGCCAACAATAGATATAAAGATTTTCAAGCTCACATCTCTTGTTTTCCCAATCTCAATTTCCTTATTGAATTCTATTAATTGATCTTGTACCATCCAAGCATTTACTTCATTATTCCACTTTAACTCTATTTCTTGTTCTAAACTTGGATTCGTAATATCATTTGTCCACTCTTTTCCAATCGACACTATTGATTGCTCATTTGGATGTAATGTGCACTTATATATTTTGTCTCCATAAGTCAATACTAATAGTTGCTCCATCCGTGTTCACTGCTCCTTTTCAACTGTCTCATCAAGTGCTTACTCTTTTTTCTCTGTGTCCGACAAATTTTTATCGCTTGATGAATTGCCATATTTCTTTTTATATTCATCTAATTGTTGCTCATATGTTTTTAACTTTTGATCACGTTCTTCTCCTGATAAATCCGGATTATTTTTCAGTGATTCAATTTGTTTAACAAGGCCGTACATAATAAGCTGAGGATCATCAAGTGTCTTAGCTAAATCTAATGATTTATCAAAATTACCTTTTCCGTTATACATCCAATACAGCAAATACTTTTCATCACTTTTCAAACTAATGTTTTTCATAATCGATTTCTTTTGAGCTTCACCTAGTTTTTCAGCTGTAATGTATGCAAATGCTAACTCATATTTAGATGCAATCGGTAATGATTCAAACTCCTCTTCATTCAATTGCGTAATGACTTTGTCATAATCAGTTGCTATGAAACTCGCATTTGCTTCTAATAATTTATTTTGATAAGGAAATTTTATAAAAGTGAAATATATTAAAGGAGCAGCTAAAATAACTGTCGCCGCTATGAAGGAAAAAGCTAAGTATTTAAACGATTTATAGCTTTTTTTAGGTACTAACTGCATATTTTTTTCTGTTTTTGTTTGTTCCTTCTCAAAGCTGTCATCAAGAAACTGCAGTAATGCATCTAAGCTTTCCATTTGAGCAACGGTCTGTTCAAATGTTGTTTCTTTTGCATCTTTTAGTAACCCAGCATACAAATCATCAAAGTTATGTTTTTGGGAGAATAAAGCAATAATTAGACACTTATATTGCGTTAAAAATTGCTCTTCTAACAACGGGGTTGGTGGAACAATATCTCGAATTCCTCTATGTATAATGCTTGGTATTAAATTCGCATTAAAAACTATATTGTCTGGATGTAAAAAGAACGTGATTCGTTTATTTAAATATTTACGAAACTGCGCAACATTCCGAAGTAGTCTTAATTTCTCATTTCTTCCAAAACGGCTAAGATCGTCCCACTTATATAATTTTTTATCTACTTGATATAGAAACGTAAACATATCATCCGTTTCTTCTATTGTTAATGGTACAAATTCAGATGATACGCCCGTAATTATATCGAATTGACGGAAGTCTTTTATACGTGTTTGAGATTTGGTCATCTCCAATTTCCAATTTTCTTTTTCTATTTGAAATTGATAGTTCATTGCATCAATTTTAATTATTTTTTCCGTCATGTTTATCCTCTTCTCCTTTTCTTTATAACCCGTAATAACTTATTTTCAAATAACTAAAAGTAAAAAATATTCTTTATAAAACTTGCAAAATATCTCCATCTGTTATTTGGTGATCAATTAAACGATCATTATCTGTTAAAACAATTGACTTATTTTTCACTTTAATTACAAAATGTGAACCTTCATGATTATCAATCTTTAGCGTATCTAATAAGTTTTTCAATAAATATTTAATAGATTGATGATTCGGAATACGCAAATCATATGTATTTCCATTCCATTTACTAAAATCTACTGTCACATTGATATGTGTTTGTATTGCCATCACTTTACCTCCAACTTTTACGAAGAACCGTATAAATACCGATGCAAATAAGTAGAATGCCGCCGCCAAATAATAATATTATTGTTATACTAATTGGCTCTTCATTCATTGTTTCATTACTCGTTACTTCATCTGCACTTTTTCTGACAATGTATTCACTGCTAAACAAACTATTTTTCGTATCTTTAACACTATTATTCTCTTTTTGTTTTATAAAAAGAGAATCTCGCAAAGCTTCCATATCTTTTTGTTCTTTCTTTTTCTTTTTCTCAATTTCTTCTTCTATATCTTTGTTAAATAACTCAATTGATGCTTTATCTAATTCTGTTTCCTTATGTTCCTTTTTATTTTTTTCTTGGTCGCTTTCTTCAAGTCGATCCACTTTAAACTTAATCTTCCCATCATCACCAAGATAACTGTCAGCCGCGCTCCTTATCGGTAGCGCGACAAACAGTAAAAGGATAGAGAGAAATGATAACTTAGCCACTATGCTCCATTGTTTGATCATTTACTTCTTTTTCCTCCCATTTCTTGTGCCATACAAATAGATTACTAACCAATCCAATAATGGCAATTACAAACAATACGATAAAAATAACTTTTCCTGTATCTTTACCGCTAATAAAATCATTTAGAAAACCCTCTATATATTGAAGCGGTGAAAATTGACGCAATTTGCCTACAGAAGACATTTGGTCTACTTTACTTCCAACTGCTTCAGTTAAAAATAGATACATACTTAAAAATACTAATAAGATAAACATTCCTACCATTTTTATTTGTCGTAGTAAGTATGTTGAAACTAATACGAACGCCATCATAATGATTGTGATAAACGCAATCCATAGTAAACTTTGATCCTGACCGAATTTTAAAAGACGGCCTGAGATGACTCCTATACTGATTCCTTCCACAATCGATATTCCAAATGCTACTACTGTAGTTGGTACATTCATATCAATTAAAGAGAATCTCTCTTCAAAATGATCTGATTGTGTTCGTTTCTTTTCTTGATTCGCAATTGCATATGCCGTAAATAACGCAACAATGAAACAAGTTAATACGATTAAGTATGGTGTAAAAGCATTACCAGCTACAATTACCCCATCATTTTGTTTCTGAACTGGACTAGATAAAAACTCATATAGCATCTCATTTTGACGATCTCCAATACGACTATTCGCCAAAATCTTCGTAAAGTTTTTCGAGAATGCTTTATCATCTTCCATTTTCTTCGTAAAATCATTTAATAAGGAATCTGCTTTCGAAACAATTGTCGTTCCGCTGTCTTGAATTTCTTTTGCTTGTCCATTAATTTGGTCAAATGTTTTATACACATCATCTGATGTCGCTAAACTATGCTTTGAACTCTCTACTAATGACTGAGTTTGCATCGTTAAAGATTTAATACCAGAGTCTAACGATAATACAGCTGTTTGCTCACCTGCATTATTAGTCGTTAATACTTGTTGTTCTTCAGCTAACTTTAAGCTACTCTCACGCCATTTCGCTAAACCTTTTACATACTCTCCTAAATTTTGATTCATACTAGTTGCTTGCTGCATCGTTTCATTTAATTTCTCCGCTAGTAGCATTGAATTTTGATCTGCACTAGTAATGAGCTGTTGGTAAGAGTCTATTTTTTGTTTTAAACCTGTCATATCTTGCTTTACTTCACTAGTAATACTAGCTGAAACAAGATTTGAAATTAAGTCAATTAAGCTTTGTTTATTTAATACGTAATACAAAGATTGTTCAGTTGCAATTGCATCTAAACTTCCCTCTTCTAGCTTAGGACCTACATCTTTCGTTCTTAAATCAATCCCATAATACATTTCGTAAAGGCTCATTAAACCTTGATAACTTTCAACTGTATCTACTGCTTCTTTTATTAATACATTAGATATATTTTTTGTTAATACTTCTGTTTTTTGATGTACAACTTGATTCGTTGTACTTTCAATAACTTTACCGTTATCTGTTCCTGTTTCGCCTCCTGGATTTCCTCCG
>NZ_QORZ01000044.1:0-8399 GCF_008368785.1 Bacillus sp. AY3-1
GAATGACTCGTCTTTTTTGTATGCTTTCATACCCCTGTTAATTGCCTGCTTAACTCCTTCTAAATAGGCGAATCCATGCCTTTTATCTGGTTCTAAGTAAGTACCTTCTGCCCATTCATTCCACGCATTAATAAATAAAAACTCGCTGTTGTAAAGAGAATAGGTACGCTGGATTTGTTTGCTTAAATATATCGTGAACTTCCTAGGAGTAGAACCTAGGAAGATGCTGCTATTTAAGTCTTTGCGGCGTGCTGTATTGTCCCAGTCAACAAAGGCACCAGGAAATGTTTTTTTCTCTGGAGGAGATCGCTTTAGTATATACATCCACACTTTATCATAATCCCAAGCGTTTATTTGTTTACCAGACTCATATATTGTCTTATTTATGTCTGAAGAGCTATCATGAGCAATTGTATAAAAAGGCTCGAATTGAATGCTAGCATCAAATCCATTTATATTAGGAAGTGGAAAGCTGTTTAATGTTTCTGCAAAGTATATACCTTTCAAACCATTTTCTTGTGCGAGTGTATTCCAATAATTAAGCATTTGTTCACAATGAGGGATATGCCCGGGACGATAAATAATGAATAGTGGTTTATCGTCTATACGGATATATCTCTCATCTTGGAAAGCTTGCAATAAATACTCAAAGTGTTCTTTCCAATCCGATAATTCTCCATAATTTTGAGGCATTAATATGTGACTATCAAGACCATCCCAAGTTTTTGTCCACGGTTCATTTGCCCAAGAAAGGCAAAATGGAAAATCTGGTTCGCCCGTCTTAAGCACCTCATTAAAGGGTGCCTCCAATAGCCTCTTCCCTTTAAACCAGTAATGGTAATAACAAAAACCATATATGCCATGTGCTTTGGCGATTTCTGCTTGCCATTTTCTTACGGATGGGGTGGTTAAGTCATAATAAAAATCTTGATAAGGTTCTCTAGGTTGGTAATGTCCTGAAAATAAAGGTCGTGCACTTTTAGTATTTGTCCATTCAGTAAACCCTTTCCCCCACCATCGGTCATTTTCTTTTATTTGATGAAACTGTGGTAAGTAAAAAGCGATTATTTTCAAGATATATCCCCCTTATGTTCTTCGTAGTTCAAGTGGTGGGAAGTTACTTTTGATTTTTCGAATCTAGTTAAAGCATGAGATATGTTATTTACTTACTGTGTTTATGCTGCATAATGAATTCTTTTGTACAGTTTGCTTGATATGGAAATCTTTGATGATTTAATATATACGGCTGAGATACAAAATGATCTTCATTATACAATGAGCGAAAAGAGTTAATCTTTTTGGAGAACAAATAGAGCTTGGGGTAACCGGTTTGTATCATCAAAAAAATCCCGTAGCTTTAAATACTTCTCATAGCGATTTTTAATATAAGTTCTAGGTATAACGGTTTCTCCATAGAAGCTACTATTTCTAACGTCTCCAGCTCCCGTAGGGCTGTGGACAAAATTGCCGCTTTCATAATCCGAGATAGCACGATTTATATCTGGAAACGCTTGAGATAAAGTTTTATGCCACCCGGTTTGAATTAATTCAGGGTGTTCCTTGAATTGTTGACAGAAATCGAGAAAATAGCGTGCTTGTGTTGTGGCGATGAAGATGCCACCTGGACGAAGAATTCTTGAAAATTCCTTTATCCAATTTTCTGCTGTTTCTTCGGATAAATGTGAGAATACAGAATAAGCGAATATGATATCTAATGAATTGTCATTAATAAATTCTACAGGAGGTTGTGGGTTGGCTGTTTTATATATCCCTCTTCCTAACGTTTCATTACAAAGAGTAATCATGAGGGGATCTACATCAATACCAAGTAAATTTTCATCGCGAACATCTTTGAAAAAGAAACGTATAATTCTTCCCCATCCGCAACCAAAGTCTAGAATTTTACGTTCTTTATTCAAGGGGACACCTAAATTTTGGGCATACGTTTTTACATGGCTATAAAACAAATATGCTTCATAAAGAGCATGTTCATAGGAAGCACCTACAAACTGTTGTTGAATTTCTTCAGGGGGGAACATAGGTACTGGGATGCCGTTTATCTTTGTTTGTGAGCAACTTTGTATAAATAGATTTAGAAGTTCAACATCAGAAAGCGGGCTAACAAGGTTATCAAAATCATTTCCTAACTTGAAGTTATTCATTTGTTAACCTCCAAATTATATAGTACCTAAAAATTATTTTCGTGTTTTTTACTAATAAAAACGTGTAGAAATTCAGCATCTAACCCCAGTGATCTATCCTTTTGTAAATAAACAATGGTATACATATTTGCATGTGTATAAATATATTCAATCATATCTTGACCCCAATCAAATGTTACTAAAGACCCGTTCTCATCAATAGGATTACCATGATAAATTGGCTCCTCAATATATTCGATTCCTTCTTTATTGATTCTTGCTCTTTGTAAAGTCTTTGTGAGTGTATGATACCAAGGGACAGTAAACACATGAGCACCGCCAGCCTTTAATACACGTTCTATTTCTTTAAAGGCTTTGTTTGGCTCCATTACATGTTCAAAGACATCTTGAGTAATGAACAAATCAAAAGATTCATTTTGGAAAGTCATATCTTCTAAGTTCTCACATCTAATTCCTTGAAAGTATTGGCCGAGAGGATAGTTTTTAAAGTATTGAGAATACGTATAGTTTTTGCAGTTTTTTATAAGTAGCTGAGTTGTAATTCCCCCAGGAGAGGATTCGTGGATATGATAGGAACCCCATTTAGGAAAAAATGTATTTAAAACATGGATTATAGCTCGCTGCCTTGGTATAGAGTGACATGTAGAACATAAGTAATGATCTCTAAGCCAATCATTATGCTCTATAAATGTAGTTTCCTTCTCACAGATAACGCAATATCCATTATTGTGCTTCAAATTACCTTCCACATGACATCACTCCTGTGTAAAAAAATGCATATGACACACACGTCAACAATCAGTGAAATCAAAGAGAGTGGGATGGAAATTAGGGAACCCACAAAAGTGAGATTGGTAGAATGGAATAATTAGCGGGAGAGAACCCCTCGCTAATTAAAGTTTCACTTTATGCTATGCGATACATTCGCTTTTATTCATTGAAGAATGTATCGACTTAAAATATCCCTTTTGTGTACGGATACATTTCAAAGTCTTGTGCATATATTTCTGTAACTAACGCCATTGTTTCTTCATCATAAAAGCTTTCATATGTTGGAAAGCGAGGGAAGGTGGCATCTGTAATGCTGAGTTCTGCATAACTTCCTGTATAAAGCATCTTATGAGCCCGATGATGATCTGAATTTGTAAGAAGCGCTAAATTGGATTTAATCAAATCGTACGTGTGTTCTATCTTAGTGATTTGTGTATTAAAATCTTCTAAAGGAATATAGTATTGGATGAAATTTTCTTCACCTGGAACGTATTGCTGACTAAAATGTATGTCCATTGCTAGGGAATTTGAACCCAATGCTCGAATGTAATATAAAAATTGTTTAAATGATACTCCACGGTTACTATATTTGTCATTATACAAATAGTGGCGGATATTTTCCCATTGAGGGCTAGCATATGGATTGTCAGCAAGTAATAAAAATGAGCTGACGGCCCTTTTGTAGGGATTCCGTACAAGTTTACAAGCATCTTTATTTGCTGTTAGAAGCCCATTTTGTAACTCTGGTATGTAGTTAGTGTTGTTTTTATACACCCAGAATTCATAGTAATGAATAAAGTCATGGTATTTCTTTGCTTCATTAAACAATCCAATTTGAAAAAAGAACCAATTAGCTAAGGCGGTACATCCGCTTCTATGGCTCCAGAATAGTATAAGTGGAAAGTCTTTATGGAAATGTGGGATTCGATCTTTATGTAGGATTACATGATTTAAAAGCTCTTGATTTACATTCTTCATACATGTAGTCCTCCTTTTTGAAATTTTTATTTATGGAGAAGGGAAGTTTTTACTAATCCAATATATTCATGGGAATGAGTAAATAGTATGAGTGTTTTTTGCGGTCAGCTTAAATAAGATAGCGATTCTAAAAGGAAAATATAAAATAAAGATAATGAAATTTTATAGGAAGCATACAATGATAAGAGGATGAATAATAGAAGTGACCAAGTTCATTTAGTTGAATTTCTAGGTGTGATAAGCAAAAATCTTATTACTAGAGAGGATATTATGAGGAAGAATAATTATTTAATAGTAGGTGGAAATAGTTTCATTGGTATTAACCTCGCATTAGGTTTATTGAAACAAGGTCAAAATGTAAAAGTATTTTCCAGACATATAAATAATTTTCCTCAAAATATTATAAGTGATGTTAAATTTATTAAAGGTGATTTAGCAAATGTTGAAGATATATATAAAGCTTTAGTGAATGTGGATGTTATTATTTATTTAGCTGCAACGTCTAATGTAGCAACTTCAATTGAAGATGTTTTCGGAGATATAAACAGTAGCTTTTTTTTTCTTAACTTCATGGAAAGTGTTAAAAATTTTCCTGTTAAAAAAATTGTATTAGCATCTTCTGGAGGCACGGTTTATGGTGAACCGGAATATTTACCTATTGATGAGGAACATCCATTAAAACCACTTTCTCCTTATGGAATAACAAAAGTATCGCTTGAAAATTACTTATACTTTTATAAGAAAAAATACGGAATTGACTATGTTGTATGTAGATATTCTAATCCATATGGAAAATATCAAAATCCTTTAAAGAAAGTTGGGGCAATAAATTGTTTTTTGTATCAGCATCTCAGTAATGAAAAGATTAATATATATGGGAATCCACAAGAGATTATTCGAGATTATATTTATATCGATGATTTAGTTGAAATCACTATACAACTATCACAATTAAATCGTTTGAAATCTTGTGTGTATAACATAGGGAGCGGCAAGGGTCTCTCTTTAAAACGAATTATAGTAGAATTGGAGAAATTAACGGAAAGAAAAGTGGACTTTACCTGCTATAAACAAAGGCAAGAAAATGTTCAAAAAATCATTTTAAATATAGATAGAGTAAGACGAGAATGTAATTGGGAACCGAAAATAGATTTCAAAAGTGGAATTAGATTAAATAAGCTATGGATTGAAGAGTTCATATATAGTAAAAAATAATAAACCATGCCCTACTTTTGTATAAGTAGAGCGTGGTTTATTATTTTATTTCTTTTTTTATTACCCAAAGGTCTTGATGATCCCACCAAAAACCTTCAGTGTATTTTTTGATGACAGGGTTATAGGGTAATAATTTAATTTTGTCACATACGTAAGAGGGACTAACGATCGTTTGCCCGTATTGATGAACATCTAAATCTAATTGTTCACTAGAAGGGAGAAACCAATAACCCTGTTTATTTAAATCTGGAAAGCTGAAGTACTTTTTACTTTGATAACCATGAGTTGTGAAAATGAGTAAGCCTTCAGGAGAAACAGCATTATACAATGTTTGAAGCCAACGAAACCAAGTTGTATCAGGCATATGAGAAAAAAAGGATAGACAAAAGACGATATCATACGTAGACGAGGCCAATTTTACTTGTTCAGGTTCAGGGTGAGATAAGATAGAAGAAGTATTTAATGCGTTTTCAATAAAAGTAATAGCCTCTTCATGTATATCACAGGTAGTTATACTTAAGTTTGTTTGTAGGTTTAATAAATGACGTGTTACGCAGCCATATCCGGATGCGAATTCTAATAATTTTATTGGAGTGTCTATAGGGGGATAAAAGGAAGTAATTAAATCTAAGAGTGTTTCTGCGGATTTTCTCCCATCTTGAAAATAATAATCTATCGCTTCTTTTTTAGATGGGAAGACTGGATTAGTGACAAGGAATTGAAAGATATGATCCTCTGGATGGATACTTGCATTTACATTGTAGTTGTGTGCAATTCGAGAAAGCAAATCTTTATTTGCTTCTATAAATTCTTTCAAAGAGTAACCCTCCTTAAATGATAGTAACGTTTTACAAGAGATACTGATGGCGAAGAAAATATATCATTAAATCTTCAAATATGCTTTAAGGTACTTTCTATATGTGTACATTTTCTTTTTTGAAATGTCGTCGATAGTAAAGGTTTCTTTAATGAAGTTCTGCATTTGTACAACTTCACTGTAATGGGAATATGAATCTTCTGTTCTCGTTACGCTATTTGTATGTCGTCTATGATAGTTTAACGGTTTTGGATTGAAATAAATGTTCCCCTCTTTAAGAATAGAAACATAGAAAAACCAATCACCAGCTACTTTAAACTTTTCTAATTGTTTTTCTGTAGTTTTTATATCTATGTTTTTAAAAACTACACTTGAGACATTAGGTATGGTGTTTTTGATAAGTAATGTATCTTGTATTTCATCTCTCCCTTTTCGAAAATAAGAACTTTTCCATTTTTCTTTATCAATATCATTTGTGTAATCTAAATA
Source organism: Bacillus sp. AY3-1 (assembly GCF_008368785.1). Lineage (NCBI taxonomy): Bacteria > Bacillati > Bacillota > Bacilli > Caryophanales > Bacillaceae > Bacillus > Bacillus sp. AY3-1. The sequence goes on from NZ_QORZ01000044.1 coordinate 6,433, forward strand.
ATGATTGGCTAGGATATTTCCTTGTTCATCTATTTGTTTTGATTGTGTGTAGCTTAAGGTAACATCACCATTTATATGAAACCCTTGTGTTACTTCTTCTAAAAATGTCTGATCACATAAGTCATCAGCCTCTGCAATCCAAATATAATCACCGGTTGCTGCAGAGACGCCTTTTATCCATTGTTTAAATACAGAACCAGAGTTTGTATCATTAATAATCTGCTGAACTTTTAGGTGGGGCTTATTTTCGTTTGAGAGCAGCTGTTCAAATATAGATACGCTATTGTCAGTAGAGGCATCGTCTAGGAAAATTAGTTCGTAAAGGGGATAGGTTTGGTTTAATATGGATTTAACTCGGTCAGGTAAGTGTTTTTCGTAATTATAGTTTGGTATGATTACGCTTATTTTTTTGTAATTATGATCAAGTAGGTTTAACAGTTGATAAATGTAATGAAGAAAGTTGAAATCTTTTTCAATAAGCTCTTGGCCAAAGCGTCCTTTTTGTAATCGTAAGTCTTCATCTCCAATAAATTCATATATTCTTTCCAGCACCTGCGGTAAATTTAAAAAGTCTACTAAGGCGCCAGTTTGTTCCGTAACAACATCTTCAAAACCTCCAGCGTTTTTAAACCCTATAACAGGGACTTTTGTATCTAATGCCTCTAAAACAACGTTTGGAAAAGGATCTTCTCTTGAAGTTAATAAATATAAATCAGCCCCGGCGTTATATAAACCGATATCTGGAGTGGGCTCAACTAATGTGAAATGTGCTGTATATCTTGGGGATAGCGTGTTAAAGAAATGAACATCTGTTCTCCCGACCCAGATAAAATGAATATTCGTATGAACCTTTCTTACTGAGTAAGCAATAAGTGAGAATAAATCTATCCCTTTCCGATGATCAGCAAAACCTACTCCCAAAATGATTTTGCTATCTAGAGGCAGGTTGTGTTTTTTTCGTAATTCGCTTCTAGCCTTTGCAATATTGTTCTTATAAGGATTGTGGTTAAACAAGCCTTGAGGGAGGATGTGACATTTTTGATGATCTAATTGGGTAATTGTACGGAATTTTTCATACACGTACTGTGAAGGGAAGACAATTTTGTAAGCAAACTGGGCAATGTTTCTAGCTTTCCCCTCGGCAGAGTACTGTTGTATTAAATGCGGCAATTCATGTATTAATGAAATAACTTTTATATTGTGTTTAGCTAGTAATGCAACTATATCACCACTTATGACGGTACTACATATGGCGATGGTATAATTTTGAGATAGTAACTTATTTATTAATAATTCGACTCTGTTTTCTGTTGGGTAGTCTTCCTCTAGGCAATAAACAGGACCATACTTTTGAAAATCGTGGATTAAAATGCCCGTTCCAATAGAAATAATTGCGACGGAGTAATGAAAGTTTTCTTTAAGAGCTTTAATAGTATGTAAAGAAAGCAGCTGTGCTCCGTGGAAATGGGCATCATGGGATACATAAATGATCTTCTTATTAACATGCATTTCATAACGCCTCCTAAGTTAATTAGATTTTTAGTAAATGCATGGTGTATTTATAATTCCTAGAGAGAAGTGGTAGGAGATAATTGTGAATACAGCTGGAATGTACTCGAAATAAAAAGTGCTACCTTTAATATATATTTGTTTGGCTTGCTATTCATTCTTTAGAAAGGTGTAAGTAAGAAAGTATAAACTGTCGATTATGAAAGTGATTGCACCAGTTTATTAATCTCTAGTAACGGAGTATAAATGAAGAGGGTTCAATACCCTTTAGAATTTATAAAATAAAAAGGATAAAAGGTATTGACGATTAGGATATAGAGGTGTAATATAGAACAAGTCGCCGATGCAATAACGCAGAACGCGGCAAACGAAATGAAAAACTTAGTTGACATTGAAACATGAAGATGTTAACATAAGGGAGTCGCAAATGAGCGACTAAGCAGTTCTTTGAAAACTGA